>NZ_BAAGSP010000013.1:0-84772 GCF_054782375.1 Yaniella soli | reverse complement strand
TCATCCGCGAGAACACATCTAATACGAAGGCCACATACACCCAGCCGGCGGCCGTGCGAACATAGGTCAAGTCTGCAACCCACAATTCGTTGGGCGCCGCCGCGGAAAAATCGCGATGCACGAGATCTGCTGGCCTGCCCGTCTCGGGGGCTGGTTTGGTGGTGCGTGGGAATCTGCCGCGTACCGTGCCGCGGATGCCCAGCTGGCGGCACAGCCGTTCCACGGTGCACCGAGCCACTGGATACCCGGTGCGGTTGAGTTCAGCATGAATCTTGCGGATCCCGTAGACCTTCTTACGAGGATGGGTGTGGATGATCATGATCTGTTCCTTCAACACAGCGTCTCGCTGAGCGCGAGCACTGGGTAGTCGGTTCTTGGAGGCGTAATAGGTTGATGGGGCGATACTGATACCCAACTGGTGTTTCAGAGCATGACAGATCGGTTCGACTCCCCATCGATGACGGTGCTCGTCGATAAACGCGACGATCACTTCAGTCGGCGGTCGAACTCCGCCTTGCCGAAAAACGCTGTCGCTGACGTGAGAATATCTAGCGAGGTCTGCAGCTCACGAATCTCTTTGGCCTGGCGACGGATCACCGCCTGAGCATCTTCATCCTCGACCGGTAACTGCTCTTGTTCGGCCCGTTTGACCCACGATCTCAGCGCTTCTTTATGCACACCAACCTGGTTAGCAATCCTGGCAACTGCACCATTATGCGTCTCAGGATCCCGACGGGCTTCCAGGCACAACCGAGTAGCTCGCTCACGTAATTCTTGAGGGTATTTATAATTGGCCATAGTCCAATCAGCTTATCCTTCCGGAATATCTGGCACACCCTCCATCAAACCAAGGACGATTCAGTCTGCTGAAAGTGACTCACCGCTGCCATCCAAGGTTTCGTGTTCATCGTAGTCAAACTCGAGTGTCTCGGGCAGTTCGGAGACCACACCTTGGAACCCGCTGTCCGCGGTATCGACGGTCCCCTCATAGAAGGTCGTGGCAACGTCCGCGCCACTTGGGCTTTCAGCACGCGCCGAGAGGGTGACACTTCCCTCGCCCTGACTGATTTCGGAGCCACCATCGGTGGGAATTGATCCCGAGGTGAAGGGAATGGTCTCGTTGATGGGTTGCCCAAAGACGGTAGTGCCTTCGATGGTCAGTTCGTGATTGCCTTCTGCCAATCCGGCACCCAGTTGTTCGCCAGGCTCAACTGGTTCACCATCGAGCGCGTAGGTGGTGTTTCGAGAGACCAGATCACCCATGTTCCAGGTAACATCAAATTCAGTAGCTTCGGTCAAATGTTCCCCAGCAGCCGGGGCGCTGTCTTCCAATGTGAGAGCCTGTTGTCGTGCTTGCTGGAAGGTTTCGTTACTCAAGGCCACAATTTCTTCGGCAAACAGGGCATCCGAGTACAGTTTTGCTTCGTCGATGGTGGCCGTGGCGTGCCCGGAGGCGCTGTTATGGTTGGCCGCATCCGCACCAAGTGCCATGTTGTGGGCTGCCTCGGCGCTCTGCCAGGAGACCGTGCTGTTATCGGTTGGGGTTTCGGCGACCAGCTGGCCGTCCAAATACAACTGCACCGTGGAGCCGTCAAAGACTCCAACGGCGTGATACCAGCGGTCAGTTTCAAACTCGGTTTGGGCGTATTTATATCCAGCACCGTCGTGGACCATGAAGGCTAACTGACCTTGGCGGGTGACGAGTCCGAAGCCGCCACCTTCTTTACTTGCACAGATATTGGTGGAATCTGATGGGAGTTCGCCATCAATTCGGAAGCTACATTCCAGGGTGAAGCCATCACCCATGGCTTCGAATGCATCACCGAGGGGATACAATACCGATGAGGTGCCATCAAAGCGTGCCACTTGACGGTTCAGGGCACCATCCGCAGAGATTGGGACATCACCGATTTCACGCGGTGTGCGTCCGGCAGCGGTATCGGTAAATGCCCCGTCTTCAAAATCGACACTCAGCACATCGGGTTGACGGTCAACTTCTGGCATGACCGCGAAACGATCGTTCAGTGACTGCACCTGGGCTGCGGTCAGCGGGTTTTCAAACATGCGGACGTCGTCGATTGCTGCTAGTGCAAACGATTCGGCACCGCCATTCGAACTGTCGGCCCCGATCACAAAGTTGTGAGAGCTTGCATTTGGTGGAATCAGCATTGAACCGGCGGTTGCGGTTTCTTCCATCAGTTGGCCATCAACATACAGTTTGATGGTTTCGCCGTCGAAGACACCGACTGCGTGATACCACTGGTTGATGTTCATGGGTGCCTTGGCATATTTATACCCATCACCATCGTGGACCATGAACTGCAGTTGGTCATCTTTGGCGATGATCCCGAAGCCACCACCCTGGCGATTGCCACAGATGGTGCCGGTAGAAGCGATCTCCTCGGTGTAGCGGAAGGAACACTCCACGGTGAAGCCATCTGCCATCGCTTCGTAGTCGGCTTCGGTCAGAGCATAGGAGAACGCATCATCGCCATCCACCGTCAATGACTGCCGCGCGATCCGTGGGCTCATGCCGATGACGGGCTCACCAAAGCTGGTGGCTTCTTTACTTTGGACAGCTTCTGTTGGCGCACCGTCTTCGAATGTAACTTCGAAAAGGTCGGCTGCCGGGGGCGTGGTCTGAGCGAACGCCTGGGTTGATGTTACGGCGCCGAGTCCCGGTACGGCGATGGAGAACGCCAGAACGGCTGCCGATAGGCGCCGTGGTCGGTGCGTTGACGGGGTGTTTTCTTGTTTCAAGTTCGTCCTTTCTCAAAGATGACGTTTAAAAGCGCAGTCCAAGTTGGGCTGATGCTGAACTGCAGCTGACTTCGCGGTCCTGCGGGGCTACACCGGGGTACTGAGATACGAATGAGCACTGCCTGGCTCTACTTCAGACCGGGCATGCCCAGAAGTCAGGTCGTGATTCATTGGGCAGGGATCTTGTAGCTCACCGCTGCGAAGTTGAACACCACTATCGAAACGAAATGAAAGGAAAACTTACCGAAATGCATCTTGCATCGCCGTGAACGATCGATGAAAACTTTATCGTTAATGTGATGCGTGACAAGCTAAGCAAGAGACTTTTGGCGCACCGCACCACCGGAATACAGGCTACGCAATCAACTGGAGGTATCGCCTGCAGCATCACTATGGGGAGCAGCAGGATTTTGCCAACTGCCACTCCGATTGGCCTAGGTCGAGCTAACCGAAGAGCCCCGAATAATATGTTCGGTTTCGACCATCTTTCGCCGCTTAGGCTGCTGAGTATCGCGCAGTCGCGACAAAGCCAATCGCATCCCTTCGGCCCCAAGTTCATAACCGGGCAGCCGGATGCTCGTTATTGCCGGCGACATGAAATGTGAGTACGGATGATCTCCGACGCCAGTTATCAGCACGTCCTCAGGCACGCGGTAACCATACTCTTGCAACGCTTTTACGAGTCCCAACGCAAAAAAATCGTTGCCACAGACCATCGCATCGGGCGGCTCTTCAAGCTTGAACAACTCAAGCCCGACGGCGTAGGCCTCCTCCGCCTGCCATGGTTGAGCCAATGAGCGCACGCGACGAGTGGGGATACGTATTTCTTTTCCGACCGGGCGGCTCATACCAACATCAGCGAGCCCTTGATAAAACCCCTCAAGACGGGAAGCAACGGATGGCACGTCAAGATCCTCTTCGACAGCCCAAATGCTTTCAGCTCCTTGAGCCACAACGTGTTCAACCATCCGCTGCATACTGGCGAAATGATCGACACCAACAAAATCCACCGCCAACTGTGGGATGTCACGATTCACGAGCACCAGGGGAACGCCTACCCCGGTCAAACGCCGCCAGGGACCCGGGTCTATCTGGACGGGCACAGCGATCACAGCGTCCACTGACGACACTAGCAACGACTCAATACCGTCGTTTTCCGTTTTCGCATCTTCGGCGCTGACAATCAAAATCAGTGTTTTGCCTGCTTCCCGGGCTGCCTCAGCCGCGCCGGCAATGAGCTGTGAATACAGCGGGTTCGATGGATTTGTAATGACAACGCCGATCGTGCCGCTATTACCTGAAACTAACGATCGTGCAAGAGAGTTGGGCACATATCCTAACCTGGAGGCTTCTTTTCGAACCCGCTCCTGCGTGGCGACACTGATGTCAGAACGGCCAGCCAGCGCACGCGACACCGTATTTGCGGAGACGCCCAGCGAAGCGGCGATGTCTTTCAACGTAATGCGTCGTTGGGCCATGGGTGTATTCTCCTCCAGTTTCTTCCGCAACAGGCTAGCAGACCCCAATGTAGCCGAAGAGCCTCAACTGACCAGGGTGATTGTGCCGTCAGCAACACCGGTAAAAACAGTGCGCACGAAAGATAACTCGCAGATGAACTTCTGATGTAGTTTTGCATTTTTGGCACATTCAGCTTGATCTCGCCTCGGATAAATCCTTAGTTTTATCTCTGTGAACATTATCGTTAATGCTGTGAGCTTCTTTGGAGATTCTCGCAAACATGCAAAGGACTCGACGTGCTGAATTACCTGGCTCGACGGTTGCTCTTTGCCGTCTTCGTCCTCTGGGGTGCAGTCACCGTCGTCTTTATCACCCTCCGGTTGATCCCGGGTGATCCTGCTCGGGTGATGCTGGGCCCGGATGCGACCGCGCAAGAGGTTGCCGCATTGCAAGAAGAGTTGGGGCTCAACGAACCGCTCCTGTTGCAGTACTTCCAATATCTCGGTGACGTGGTCCGACTAGATTTTGGTGAATCAGTGCGGTTGGGCGGTGACGCCATGGCGGCCGTGGTTGAACGGATGCCGGTAACCGCAATATTAGCTCTAGCGGCCGTGATCATCGCTGTAGTGTTCGGGATCGTACTGGGCACAACCAGTGCGTTGAATCCTGGACGACCCGTGGACCGGATCATCAACATCGGGGTCCTCTTTGCGCAATCACTGCCCGGATTCTGGGTAGGCATCGTTTTGATTTTGGTGCTGGCTCGTTGGATGAACCTGTTCCCCAGTGGTGGCACCGGTGGGATCGAACACATCATCCTGCCGGCCTTCACACTCAGTTTGGGCTTTATGGCGCTGATGATCCGTATGACGCGATCGGGTCTGTTGGAATCCCTAGGCCAGGGCCACGTCGCCACGGCTCGGGCGAAAGGGCTATCCGAAAGCGTGGTGGTTTTCGGTCACGGGGTGCGTAACGCACTGGTCCCGCTAGTGACCGTGATCGGTCTCTACGTCGGATCCGTGCTGGGCGGTTCGGTGCTGATCGAAACCGTATTTTCCTGGCCCGGTGTGGGCCGGCTGTTGGTCGACTCTATTGGGTTCCGTGACTACAGCGTCGTCCAAGCGTGCATTTTGTTGTTCACCACGATCGTTGTTATAGCCAATCTGATCGTCGACATTCTCTACGGCATCCTTGATCCCCGGATCAGAGCGGAGCGCTAACCATGTCATTGCTCAAAGATCGCACTGCCGCAGCACAACAGGCACACCCTCGCCGATTCCGGGTGCCCGGCAACGGTAAAACCTTGGCCACCATCGCCGCCATCATCGTCGGAATCTATGTGCTGATGGCTCTTATCGGCCCGATGCTGGTGCCGTTTGATCCGATCCGGGTGGATACCGGCAACCGACTACTGCCGCCTGGGGAGCTGCGCGACGACGGGTCGATAGCCATTTTCGGCACCGATCAGGTCGGCCAAGACGTTTTTGCCCAAACCATCTATGGCGCACGCACTTCCCTGCTGGTGGGTGTGGGAGCGCTGGCCATCCAAATCATCATCGGGGTCACCGCCGGGGTGCTGTCAGGCTACTACGGCGGTTGGATCGATACGGTGCTGATGCGCCTGGCTGATATTCAGTTGGTTTTCCCAGGCATCGTGTTAGCCATTTTGATTGCTTCGGTGGTTGGTCCCAGCATGCTCAATGTGATCATCGTGCTGGGTATTGGCGGATGGGTGACCTTCGCCCGTGTCACCCGAGCCCAGGTGTTATCCACCAAAAACCTCGAATATGTCGATGCCACGCGCACACTGGGTGCGCGAACCTGGCATATCCTGCGCCACTCCATTTTGCCTGCCTGTGCCATGCCGGTCATCGTCATCGCAACCCTAGATATCGGCGGGGTCATACTGGCCGAATCGGCATTATCCTTCCTCGGTCTCGGCGTGCCGACGTCAATGGGTAGCTGGGGTGGCACTATCGCTACCGGGCGAGAATATTTGGGCTCGGCCTGGTGGGTTTCGACAGTCCCAGGCATCTTTTTGGCGGTGCTGGTGGTCGCCTTGGGCATTCTGGGTGATCATCTGCGCGACCGTCTCGATCCGAATTTGAAAGGAGCCTAAGCCATGACCGCGTTATTACAGGTCAGCGACCTCAGCGTCTCATTCCACACTTCCCGGGGCAGTGCTCGGGCCGTCAACGGGGTCAGCTTCGACATCGATGCCGGTGAGACCCTGGCAATTCTCGGCGAGTCTGGCAGTGGCAAGTCGGTGACCGCCCAGGCCATCATGGGCCTACTGCCACGTCATAGCTCGTCCGTAGATACCGGCACAGTCGTGTTCAAAGGCGAGGATGTGCTGCAGATGCCCCGGAAACAGGCTCGTCAGCTAGCGGGACGGGATATCGGCATGGTCTTCCAAGATCCGCTGTCTTCGCTGAATCCGGTCTATACCGTGGGTGCACAGATCTCTGAGGCGGCCCGTCGTCGGTTTGGTGCCGGCAAGGCTCAAGCTCACCAATTGGCCGTCGACATGTTACACCGGGTGGGCATTCCGCATCCAAAACAGCGGGTCAAAGACTACCCGCACCAGTTCTCCGGAGGTATGCGGCAGCGCGTGATGATCGCGATCGCCCTGGCCAATAATCCTGAACTGCTGATCGCTGATGAGCCCACCACCGCCTTGGATGTCACGGTCCAAGCACAGATCTTTGACCTGTTAGCCGAGCTGCAGGCCGAGACGAATATGGCCATGATCCTGATAACTCACGATCTTGGTGTCGCCGCCGGAGTCGCAGATCGGGCCGTGGTGATGTACAACGGCAAAACCGTCGAAACAGGCACCATCCGGGAATTATACGACGACAGCGCCCACCCCTACACGGCCGGTCTGCTCATGTCGATTCCCAATGAACATGACCCCTCCCAAACACTGGTGCCAATTCCCGGCACCCCACCGGATATTTGGGATGCTCGCACCGGATGTGCTTTTGCCCCGCGTTGCCGGTTTGCTCAAGATATTTGCACCACGGACCAGCCCGCATTGGTGCCGACAGCCGACGGCAGCCGGACCCATCATGCCGCATGCCATTTCGCAAAGGAGCTGCAATACACATGAGAGCCACCACCCCTATGCTTTCGGTTCGCGGAATGCGCACCGAATTCCCCGTGCGTTCCACCTGGCTGCAACGCCTAATCAGCAGCCTCGTCGCGGTCAATAATGTTGATCTGGACATCCTCCCGGGCCAGACCGTAGGTCTGGTAGGCGAATCCGGTTCGGGCAAATCCACCCTGGCTCGCAGCATCATTGGACTAGAAGACCCCGCAGCCGGAACTATCAGCTTTGACGGTCAAGATCTCGCCGCGCTAACCCGCAGTCAACGACGCGCTACAAGCCGCGATATCCAGATGATCTTCCAAGATCCGGGCTCCTCACTGAACCCGCGCCGTACCGCCTACCAGATCATCTCGGAAGGCTGGCGCATTCACCGAGATATCGCCCCGGCAAAAGGTACTTGGCGCGACGAAGTCACCGAGCTATTAGAACGCGTGGGTCTTTCAACAGCACACTTGGACCGGTATCCACATCAGTTCTCGGGCGGGCAACGCCAGAGAATCAGCATCGCCCGAGCGCTATCCATGCGCCCGAAACTGATCATCTGTGACGAACCGGTCTCTGCCCTGGACGTCTCCGTACAAGCCCAGGTGTTGAATCTGCTCGCTCAACTACAAACCAAATTCGACCTAACGTACCTATTCATCTCCCACGATTTATCGGTGGTCCGGCATATATCTGACCGAGTAGTGGTCATGTATAAGGGTCGAATCATCGAAGCCGGCAGTCGGGACCAAATTTTCGATACACCGCGACACCCATACACGCAGATGCTGCTGTCCTCGATCCCGGTGGTGCGGCCATGGCGCCACAGCGGCACACGTCGAATCCCGGTGCGCAATGATGCCGATGCCTCCGACACAACTTCAGCCGGCTGCGCGTTTGCACCACGCTGCCCGTGGGCCTTTGACCGCTGCTGGAATGACGTTCCGGAACTACAACAGCGCAATACCTCCACACAGCAAGCAGCGTGCCACCTCTCCGATACCCAACCCGCCCCTCACCAGGCGTCCGAAGCGCCACAACCGGTTCCCGCCGGTTCAAGGATTACCTCATGACCACCACTTGGAACATTGATATCCCGCCTGCCGATGATCAGCCTGTACTGCGGCTAGTGTTGGTCCGGCACGGCCAAACCTCCTGGAATGCTCACAAGCTGATTCAGGGTCATCATGGTCCCGGACTCAATGCGACCGGCAGCGCACAGGCACAAGCCGTCGCCCGACAGCTGCTTGAGCGCTTCCCCACCCCGGATGCTGTGTTCTCCAGTGATCTGAGCCGATGCTTAGACACCGCAGCCCCATACATCAACCAGCTCAACGTGCCGCTGGAACGCGATACCCGACTGCGGGAAATCGATAACGGAGATTGGTCGGGACACCATACCGCCACCATTGCCGTCGAACACGCCGAGACGATCCAGCGCATCCGCCACGGCGAAGACGTACCTCGCGGCAACGGCGAAACCACTGGACAGCTCCGAGCGCGCACCCGAGCATTTACTCACGACCTAATTTCCCGGGCCGCACAACACAGGTACCGTGAATTCACCGCGGTGGCCTTCAGCCACGGCGGGGCCATCCGCGCCCTCTTTGCCGAAGCCTTCCAACTGCCCGGCGGTCTCCAGCTCTTTGGCCCCGTTACCAACTGCGCAATCTCCATACTGCACGTCTATGGCAGCGATACCGCTGTTGTTGCCCAATACAACCAACACCCCTCTGCTTATCACAACCACCCGTCACAGGAGCCCTGATGCGACATACATTCACCGCAATGACCTATAACCTTTGGGGAGGCTGGGACTTGGATTCCCGCAGCCCAGCATTGTCGACCTTGCTGCAACTGCGCTCCCCGGATCTGCTGGGGGTCCAAGAACTCCACCCCGAATCCCGCGACCTGATCGACACCGCACTACCCCACCACCAGCGGGTCCGCGATGACGCAGCCGGCTGGGCCAAGCACAGCAACCTATGGTGGGATACTCGAGTCTTCGGCTACGTCAACTACGGATTTTCCGACGTGGGCATCCTGGCCGAAGCCGCCGGGCTCTTCTGGGTCCAGCTGCGCAGCACACTGAACCCCGATGCCCCAACCGTGACCTTTGCTACTGCGCACCTGACCTGGCCCGGCCACCCGGACGAAGTCGATACTGATCGCAGTGCGCGCACCGACCAGGCCCGCAACATCGCAGCAGCACTGGATGAACTCGGTGGCGACCACCCCATCCTGTTCACTGCTGACATGAACGATCATGCCCGACCGATGTGGGCCATGTATGACGGCGGCTTCCGTGAACCCTTCGGCAGCCTGGGCCGTACTTGTCCACCGACCCACCCCGTCACCCCACGCTTCGACCGCGCCGCCAAATGGGAGGGCGTGCAAACCGTCGAAAAAGCGATCGACTGGATCTTCTTCCGCGGCCCCGTGACACCACGCAGTGCCGAGGTTATCGAATACTTCCACCAGGGAGTCGCCCCATCCGACCACAAACCGGTCATGGCGACCTTCCAGCTCGACCACCAAACCGCTCACTAACCACACACCACGAACTGACGAAAGGCACTTGTCGTTATGAAAACGTCAACCCCAAAATCTCTGATCGCCACACTTGCTCTACTGTCCATCGGCCTGACCGCATGCTCCGGTAGTTCCGATGCGGCCCAGGAAACCCCGGCCGAAAACCAAACCTTCACTGTGGCCCCCAACTCCTTCCCGGTCACCCTGGACCAGCACTCGGTCTCAGCCGAAGCCGCTGTCTTCTCACCAATGCAACACGTCATGCAACCCCTGGTGGTCCGTGGTGACAATGATGCCAATGAAGTCGAACCCGGGCTCGCCCAATCCTGGGAACTCGTCGATGACACCACCTGGCGGTTCAACATCCATCCAGATGCAGAATTCTCCGACGGCACCCCGGTCACCTCGGCCGATGCCGCCGCCTCTATTCAACGCATCCTGGATTTCGGTGGCGGACTCGCGCCACTATTGGAACCCATCACCACCATGGACACCTCCGATGACAAAGTTCTGTTACTCGAAACTGAAACCCCGCTCGGGACCTTGCTCAACACCCTGTCTCTGGTCCTGATTGGACCAGCCGATCAGATGGATGACGAAGCGTTCTGGGAACAGCCCATCGGTTCTGGCCCCTTTGAAGTCGAAAACTTCACCGTCGACCAAGAACTGGTGCTGAGCTCCGATGAAGACTGGTGGGGTGACCAAGATATTGCGCTGGATGAGCTCGTCTTCCGTTCGATGCCCGAACAATCCTCTCGGCTCAGTGCCCTGGCCAATAACGAAGTAGATCTGGTCACCGGCATCACCGCCGATGCCACCGGCGAAGTGGAAGCCATGGACGGTGTCGAGTTCGAAAAAATTCCATCAATGGGCTACCGCAAACTCTGGTTCAACTCTTCGGTCGAACCCTTCACTGACCCAAACGTCCGCCGCGCCATGTGGCACGCCGTCGATGTTGAATCCATCGTCAAAGACCTCTTCGGCGAAGATGCCATGGTCGCCAAAGCACCCATCCCACAAACTGCCTTCGGTGCACCCGAACTGGAACAATATGAATACGATCCCGAATACGCCCAAGAGCTGTTAGCAGAAGCAGGGTATCCGGACGGATTTGAAACCTCCATCCAATACACCGATGGCGACGGCACCCCTGATTCCCAACTGGCCCAGGCTTTCATCTCGGCCTGGGATGAAATCGGTGTCACAGTCAACGCCCAGCCCAAAGAACGCGCTGTGTTCTTAGAAGACTTCGGCAACGCCGATTACGACATGAACCTGATGGGCAACAGCGTGGCCACTGGTGATGCCGACTACACCCTGGGACGCCTCTATCTGTGTGCTGATGAGCGCAACGGCTACTGCAACGAAGAGCTCGACGACCTGCTCAATCAGGCCAAAGCCGAGCTCGACCAAGACGTTCGTAAAGACCTCTACCACGAGGCCTCCGAAATCATTTGGGACGAAGCCGTGGGCATCTTCCCGATGGACTCCACCGAAGCCTATGCCTACAGCGACCACATCCAAGACCTGGATATGGACCCGGCAGCACGCCATGATTACTTCTCTGTGAGCGTCAACGAACAGTGAAATCCCAAACACGGAGCATCCCCGCCGATGCTCCTCCGGTCACCGGTGGCACCGGCCAATCCCTCGGCTGGTTGATCCCTGCCCTGATCATGCTGTCAGCGGCAGGGCCACTGGTTGTCGGACTCCACACCCCCGTGGCCAACCAGATGGCCGCCGAACTGAACACCACCCGCGGTGACATCCAGTTCACCTTGACCACCTACCTGCTGGGCATCGCCGCAGGTCAGGTTACCTTCGGCCCATTATCTGACCGATTCGGTCGACGTCGCCCACTGCTGGCCTGCAATATCGTCGCCAGCCTGCTGTGCCTAGCCTGTGCGATGACCACCTCGGTTCATGTGCTTGCCCTACTGCGCTTCGGTCTGGGATTATGCTTCTCCGTGGGCATGGTGTTGGCCAGTGCCATCGGTGCAGATCTGACCCAAGGCAGAACCACCCTGCGTTTGTTCACCGGCCTGACACTGGCCGGCACCGTGTTGCCGCTGGTCTCACCCGCTCTGGGAACCCTCACCGCAGAACTCATCGGCTGGCGCGGCATGTTCATCGCCTTAGCCGTCCTGGCAGTCGCACTGGCGATGATGGTGTGGTTCGGCATCCGAGAATCCCTGTCTACCCAACACCAACTCAGCCCCCAACGCGGGGCCTTCACCACGGCGCTGCGCAAACTACTGTCCAACCGCCGCTATACGGGATTCGGCGCCGTACGGGTACTGACGTTCTCCTCGGTCATCGGCTACGTCTCAGCGATGCCCCTGGTCTTGGAACACCACCTCGACGCCAACCAGACCACCTACCTGTTGGTCATCGTCGGTGGTGCCACCGGTTTTGGAATCGCCATGCTGGTCGCCGACCAACTCACCACCCGGATCTCTGCGACCAGCATGATCTTCTGGGGCACCCTGGCAACTGCCCTATGTTCGTTTACCCTGCTGGTATTGCTTGGCACCGGCATGGAGTCAGCAGCATGGTCGGTGGGGTTGCTCATGGCCGCAATGACAAGCTTGGGTCTGGCCGTGGGCAACTCCTCCGGATTGACCATCGATGCCGCACGGGAAACTGCCGGGACTGGTTCGGCCATCGTCGGCTGTGCCATGTTCCTCATCGGCGCTGTGTTGCCACCTATCTTCGCCATCGAGCCCAGCACCGTGTTGATGCTGCTGGCTGCGCTCATGGCAGGCTGTTCGATCATCGCTGCGGCCGTGACCTTGCGTCTGATTCGCACCTAAACGCATTATGATGGGAGATCATGTCTGCCATTACCCGCGATGAGCTCAGCCGAATCGGCTTACAACTGTTAGCCGATCACGGGTTGGCTGATGTCTCGATGCGGCGGGTTGCCAATGAATTTGGCGTTGCGGTCTCGGCGCTGTATTGGCATGTCAAAGACAAACAGTCACTGCTCGGGGCGATGGTCGATCGCTTAATCGATGACATCGAACTCGAGCCAGCAACCGGTGATTGGAAAATTGATCTCCCCGTTCGTGCAGAACAGTTTTATAACACTCTGCTGCATACCCGCGATGCCGCAGAGCTTGCCGCTTCAGTGCTAGCACTAGGCACCGGCGGGGACAAAATGCGTGAAGCGCTCGCCGAAGTGTCGCCGAAGAGCGTGACAACCGATGCAGTGATGTCGCTACTCATTGGTCACGCCACGCTGAATCAGCAACGCATCCAGGCCCAAGCCATCGGGCTAGAGGTCTCTGCGATGAGCACTTCAACCTTTCGAGAAACGTTAGAACTGCTCATGTAGGCAGTGGATACCTGTAATCACTCGCTTCGCTACGACCGTGAGATGTCTTCTGCGGGGTGCGGTGAGTACGATTGGTGTCTGCGGATTTTTCAATGGCAACAAGGATACCCAGCATAATGTTCTACCCCTCGACTGAACCGAGTGAGGCTCAGCAACCTAAAAACCGGAGACGGTTTCGTCTCATGTTGCTGCTCACCGCCGGAAGCATCGCCATGGTGGCCCTGTACAGTGGGATCTTTCTGCTGCTCATGGACCGCGAAGGCCAGTCGCACGATTGGACCAGCGCGCTCTACTGGACCGTCACCACGATGTCGACCTTAGGTTACGGTGACATCACCTTTGACTCTGATGCCGGGCGCTTGTTCTCCATGGTGGTCCTTGTCAGCGGGATGCTCCTCCTGTTAGTCGTATTACCGTTCATGTTCATCCAGTTCGTTGTAACCCCCTGGATGGAAGAACGAGACAAAGCGCAAGTCGCACGCAAAGTCCCTGACGATCTCAACGGGCATATCCTGCTGGTAGGGATCGGTCCGGTTACCCAGACGCTTATCGCGCGAGCAAAACGAACGAAAATACCAACGCTTGTGCTCGTTGATGACCCTTCTGAAGCTGTTCGCTTGAAAGATGAGGGCTATCAGACGATGGTGGGACCGCTCGATTCTCCGATAACCTACCGTCGAGCGGGCGTGGACCGTGCCGTCATGGTTGTTTCGACAGCAGCCGACACGACGAATACCAACGTGGCATTTACCGTACGAGCTGTCAGCAAAGACGTCACCATAACAGCGACCGCGGATAAGAAAGCTTCCGTCGACGTACTCGAACTGGCAGGAGCCGATCTGGTAATCCAGCTCAGTTCCGAACTGGGCACAGGGCTGGCCAACCGAGTGCTTGGGACAGCGGGGCGCTGCCACATCATTGATTCCCTGGGCAAAACCCCGGTCGCTGAGGCCGCCATTCAGGGCACTTCGCTGGTCGGTCTTACGCTGGACCAGGCCCAACACCACATAGCGTCACGAACAAAAATATTGGCAATCATGCAACGCGGACGCCTGCTACGTCTCGAATCGGACGACCAGCTCACCGAAGGTATGGTGTTGATCATTGCCGGGTCTCAACACGATCTGGAGCAGTACGATCAGCAATTTCAAAACCCGCAATCACTGGAAGGACCGGTGCTGGTGCTCGGAGGTGGCCGAGTGGGCAGAGCGGTTGCCGAGTCATTTGAAAAGTCGCACGCCGATTATACGATCGTGGAGCAGAGCGATGCCCGCGTGCCGTCCCACCTCGAAGTCACGGCAGGAGATGCCGCTGATCTCGAAATCTTGAAGTCAGCAGGCCTAAATGAGGCCTCTGGAGTCATCATCACCACGCATGACGACGACTTGAATGTTTATCTGACCTTGTATTGCCGAAGACTCCAACCCGATTTACAGATTATTGCTCGCGCGACATCCGAGCATAACGTGGCAACACTGTATCGAGCAGGAGCGGACAGCGTCCTGTCCTACGCCTCAATCGGCGCCACAGCAATGTGGAACAAACTCGGCCACTCACATCGAGTCGTCATTGCCGAAGGCAGCGAACTATTTACCGTGCCAATACCGTCGACCGTAGCGACCGCTCAGCTCAAGAACGAACGGGTCTATGAAATGACCGGTTGCCACATTGTTGGCGCACTGGATGCCGAGCAAGAGGTACTGGTCGAAGCCGACGGCGTCACGGCAGTGCAAGCCAGCCAGCTCATACTCCTTGGCGACCGGCACGCGGAACGAAAATTCCGCAACATGTACCTCAAGACCGGCTAGTGACCATTAGACGTCCCACCGCGCATAAGGGACATAATCGTTTGGTAGTGCGCTAATGAAGTCTTCGCGCTCGCCTGTGGTCACACTCTCGGCGAGTGCTGACAGGGTTGCGCGGGTCCAGGTCTCGCTCTGATCTTCGCTAATATCGGAACGTTCGGCGACTCGTTGCACGAAGGCGTCTGCGTCGAATTTTTCTTGGCTCTGCTGATCAGTGTGGCGCAACACTTCGCTGAATTCATCCGGAAGTTGGGCTGCAAAATTTTGCTGTGCACCGTCCAGGTCACGCTCCGCCAAGGTTTCGAGTACGGCAATGATCATGTCATTGGCGGTGGTGCTGGATTCGTTGCCGGTGCGTTCTTGGACAAGTTCAATAATTTCTGAGGTCTGCATAGTATTCTCCTTCGGAAAGGTGAAATCGTGCATGGATCAGGCGGGTTTACGCCCGTCATCCATTGTGGGCAGATCGCTAGGTTGTCCGGCAACAGCTGATCTCTCATCTGTATCTCATATCTTTAGGCCATAATGGACGCATGTCGCGCATCATATACTCCCGGATTGCCTGGTTGGTGGTCGCTCTGGCAGTGGTCCTCATCGCGGTCTTCGCTGCCCAAAACGTGGTCGCAGGACCGGATGACCGTGAGCTCGGCCCCGTCGTTGAAAACACCCACAAGCCCGAACCCACCCCATCAGAGCCATCTTCCCCGTCGCCCTCGGCAACACCAGACGAAGCGACGCATGAGGCAACCGCTGAGCCCAGTGTGGTCCGGCCCGCTCCCCCGGTCCAGATGGAGCAAGACTATGACGATGACTGGGATGACGATGATGACGATGACGATTGGGACGATGATGACTGGGATGATGACCTAGACGATGACGACGACTAACGAGCCGCAGCGGGCTGCTGGTGCCAAGCTTTCAGTTCGGGCCAGATTGCTGATCGGCACGATCCTGCTGGCCGGTCTCACATTACTCATTGCCGGCGCGGTGAATTATGTGCTGGAGCGCCAGAATATGGAATCGTCCATGGATGACTCCCTGGCCCGGGATATTGAAGATTTTCGAGTGTTGGCCGATACCGGCATTAATCCGGCAACGCAGCAGCATTTCACCCAGGCAACAGACCTGATGTACACGGCCATGCAGTATAACCAACTGTCCGAAACGCAGAGTGTACTGGGCATGCAGAACGGCGAAATCGTCTGGAGTGCACCCGAAAATGTGTCGCTGCGACTGGAACAAGACCCCGAATTTGTCGAATGGGCAGCCGGGTTGAACCCCGAATCCGCACACATCACCACGGTTGAGACCGAACAATCCACCTATCGTGCTGCCGTCGTGCCGGTACAGCTCGCCCAGGACACCACACCGGGCGTTTACATCGAGGCCGCCGATATGCAGGCCGAACTGCGCGCACTCCACATGTCGCTGGCCATTTTCATCGGCGCCGGGACCGGGGCACTACTCATCGGGTGTATTGCGGCCTGGCTGGTGGTCGGCCGGATGCTGCAACCGGTGCGCGACCTACAAGAAGCAGCCCAGCGCATTTCGGAGCAGGATCTTGACTCACGGATCCAAGCCCGCGGGCACGACGAATTTGCTGAGCTGACCGAAACTATCAACAACATGCTCGACCGGCTCCAACAGGCTCTGGACCAACAGCGCCAGCTCCTCGACGACGTCGGTCACGAGCTGCGCACCCCGATCACCATCATCCGCGGGCATTTAGAACTCATGGATGCCCAAGACCTCGATGATGTGGAGCAGACACGCGATATCGGGCTCGACGAACTGCACCGCATGTCACTGCTGGTCAACGATCTCGTGACGCTCGCCCAGTCCAATCGCACCGACTTCATCCATCCAGCACCTACCGACATCATGACGCTCATGCAAGACATCAAGACGAAAGCCGGTGCGCTTGGCGCTCGAGACTGGGTCCTCAATGCACAAGCACACGGCAGTGTCACCGTGGACGCCGCCCGGCTGACCCAGGCGATGCTGCAGTTGTGCGCGAATGCGGTGAAGTTCTCTGAACCGGATACTGCGGTAAAACTGGGCAGTGCGTTCCGACAGAACGAGGCGGGCACAACTCAACTGTGCTTATGGGTCGCTGACGCCGGTATCGGCATTGAACCAGCAGATCAGCAAGACATCTTTAAACGGTTCGGGCGCGGCTCGAGCGGTGAACGCATCCAAGGATCCGGTCTGGGGCTCAATATTGTCTCGGCGATCGTCACCGCCCACGAAGGCACTGTGCGCGTCGAATCCTCCCCGGGTGTTGGCTCAATATTTATTATTGCGATTCCACTGCATAACAGCGTGGATTCACCCGAGATATCCGGTACAACCCGTACGCTGGGAACCATCACGTCACACGATCAGGAGTCCGGTGAGTGAACAGAATCCTTATCATTGAAGATGAACCGCGCATCAGTTCTTTTATTGCCAAGGGGCTCAAGGCCGCGGGCTTTACTACGCTGACTGTTGGAACCGCAGAAGAAGGCCGCGCACAGGCCATGACCGCGACCTTTGATCTGATTATTCTGGACCTGAGCCTCCCCGACGGGGACGGTTACAGCGTGTTGACCGCTGTCCGCTCGCTCGGTTTGCACATCCCGGTCATCATTTTGACGGCACGCAACTCGGTCGACGACACCGTGACAGGTCTACAGTCTGGTGCTGATGACTACATGCCGAAACCATTTCATTTCGATGAGCTCTTAGCACGGGTGCAATTGCGGCTGCGAGCGGATTCTGACCAGAGTCAGGAGGCCGAAACCTCGGTTCTGACCCACAACGGTTTAGAGCTCGATCTGTTGCGGAGGATCGCCACCGCTGACGGTCAAGAAGTGGATCTTTCAGCCCGGGAATTCGAACTCGCCGAGACTTTTCTTCGTCATCCCGGCCAGGTCCTGTCCCGAGAGCAACTTCTTTCACGGGTATGGGGCTATGATTTCGATCCGGGTTCGAACGTGGTCGATGTCTACGTCCGGTACCTGCGCAATAAGCTCGGTGTTAAACGTTTCGAAACCGTCCGCGGCTTTGGCTACCGGCTGTCCGACCGTACGTGACAGCCGCATCGAAGGATTCACCTCCGATGCGGCTGCCACCATGTGGGCGTAATCAAACGTTAGGCAGTCCACACCGCGTACGGTGAGAAGTCCTTGGGTAGTTTGTTGAGCATGTCTACCCGCTCGCCATCAGAAACACTTTCGATCAGTGCAGACAGGGCGGCCTGCGTGCGCTTCTCACTTTGATCCGATGTGGTGTCGAGGCGTTGTCCCACGCGGCGGACGAATTCTTCGGCGTCGAAGTTGTCCTTATCCTTTGGGTCACCCTTGGTCAACAGCTCACCGAACTCTTTCGGTAGCTGAGCGGCGAAGTTATCGTGTTCGCCATCGAGTTCTCGTTCGGCCAAGGTCTCGAGGACCGCGATCATCGTATCGTTCGCTTCCTGGTTGGAAGCGAGTTCTGCGCGTTGTTCGACGAGTTCAAGAATTTCGGTAGTCTGCATTCTTTTCTCCTTCAAAATTATTGCGTTCAGATCAGGTCTGCGTAGGCCCGGGTGCCTCAGCGGGCGCTCCCACCGGGCTGGTTTTCACCTTCTGGTTCCTGCGGAACCGCCTCTGCGACATCGTCAATATTGGCGTATTGACGATCCGGCAGGGCATGGAGCGCTTCTAGTGATTTACTATCGGCACCGTGCGATTGCGCATAATCCAGCACTTGGTCTTTCGTGGCTGGAAAATCGGCACCTTGTAGTGCTTTGGAAGCTCGGATGTCATCACGTGTTGTCATTGTGCCTCCTCGTTATGGGGTCTCAGCGCCAGTTTCGAACCGCAGCAACGCGGCTACTGCGTCCTCAAGCGAATATTCGACCAGGCCGACGTCGGCACCAGTTCGAATGGCTGCGGCAAGGTGCGTCGCTTCGTCGGTTGCGCTACGGGTGTATTCCAGCAACAGGGTGCCAACAGCGCCCATTTCAGTAGACCGCGCCACTGCTTGCGAGCCCGAGACTGCCTGATCGTGGGCCGTGCCGTATTCATAACGTTCGGTGTTCTCGCGAACGCGTTCAGCACTGAGCTCATAAGCCACTGCTCGTAGTTGGGCAGCTAATTCGTGTTCTGCGGCATCGTCATCGGTACCGCCGCTTTCGACCTCGCGGATAGCAAGCTCGTCAGAGAGTTCTTCGAGTAGTGCGCTGCGGCCCTGGGTTTCTCCTGCGACGACCACGGCCTCTGGCTGCCAGCTCCGGGCCGTTTTCTCGAGGTGCTCTGCGACCTCGCGGACGTTCTGTTTTACGACTTCGTCGGCGCGATTTTGAATCTTCGAGTGATGCAACGCGTTCTCACGAGGTTTCGACACCGCGTCATCGGCATCGATCTGTGTTTCTGAGCGTTCATCCATGTCATGGGAGTCGGCGACGATAACCTGGCGAATGGTTGCCCCGGTTTGATCGGTGATCGCAACCAGCATCTTCACTGCGCGTTCACGCTGACGGATGTAGTCACCGAGCTCGGGTTCATCACTCCAATGAGCGTGGTCCCCGGCACCCAATGACGCGTCGACCGCGTCGTTCAACAGCACCCCTGTGCTGTTTGCGACGAGTACGCGCCCGTTGCTGTGTACTTCAGTAATGTCCTCAACGAGTACGGCGTCGTCGATCGTGGCGAGAACGTCCTCAGGCGTACCTGCTTCGGATAGTTGCTGCCTCAGGTCATCCCACCGCAACCGTACCTGCTGCTCAGCGTCGGCTGCAGGAGACCGTGACTCTAGGTAGATGGTGGCGAAAGGTCCTTCGTGCTCGTACAGAGTGCGCAATGCTTCAAGTTCCACTGCGATCCCTCCTGTCTTTAGCGGAAGATTTCGATCACTGTTCCATTGTGTGCAGATGCAAAGGCGCGGTGGCAACAGGTGAGGAGTTCGGCTATCTTGCGAGCGCCCTCGAAGCTACACTCAGAGAAGATGACTTCACCGATCTCGCGACCACTAAGGAGCGCTCGACATGCAGATCAACAAGGCCAAGCAACTCTTCGAACGTCTTCTATCCTTTACTGCCAATGCTGAACAACAGATGGTGGACGCCTTGCCTCGGTTCGCGGAGGCCGCGGAGCATAAGTCCCTACGCAAAGCATTCGAAAATCATCTTGAAGAAACCCAGGGTCAGCTGAAGCGCCTCGAACAGGCCGCTGAAAACCTTGAGGGCATCCGCCTAAAACAGCTCAAGGATGTCCCCCTGGCGGCATTGATTGAAGACAGTGACGCGATCATTGAAAATACCGCCCCAGGGCCGATCCGTGATTTTGCTCTGATCGGTGCTGCACGGAAGATCGAGCACTACGAGATCGCCGCCTACCGAACGCTTCGGTCGCTTGCGAAAGAACTGGGTTACGCCGATCTCCGTGCCCTACTCAAAGAGACTCTTGAAGAAGAACAAGCGGCCGACGAGAAACTCAAGAAACTTTCGAATAAGAAAATCGAGCTTGCCAACGACTAATCGTTTGTCTTCGGGACGACTGTGAACCGTCGACAGGCCAACGCGGGATTTGTGGCACGCGAGCTGGTAATTCGATCGTGGTGTAGCACTGCGTGCGCGAGCCCGACTTCTTCGCCAATTGATGCGATCGCGATCCCCATAGGATCAATAATCGCACTGTGCCCGGACCCCATTGGAGCCGGCTGATCCGCGGCCACAACGTAGACCGTATTTTCGATAGCACGTGCACGGAGCAGCGTCGTCCAGTGAAATTCTTTCAACGGACCTGGCACCCATTCTGCGGGTAAGGCCAGCACGTCTGCTCCCGCGTCAATGAGCATGCGAGAGACCTCGGGGAAGCGCAGGTCATAGCAGGTTTGCATGCCAATTTTCAGGCCGTTGATTTCAAGTAACTGGGGTTCTTGCATCTCGCCTGGGGTGACCCACTTGGATTCGTGCGTCCCGAAGGCGTCATAGAGATGGAGCTTCCGATAGACCGCTTCTATGTCACCGTGCTGTATCGCCACCAAGGTGTTATAGATTCTGCCGTTGCCGTCGGGCTCATTGACCCCGGCAATAATCGCGATGTCCTGTTCGACACTGAGATGCCGAAGTGCCGCCACGGACTCGCCATCCAGTGCTTCAGCGCTATGCGCGAATGACTCGTCGATGACAGGATTCGTGAACGTCGCGTACTCCGGAAGGACGGCTAATTCCGCACCGCGCTCCGCTGCTTCACTTACGAGCCGTACTATCTGAGCGAGATTCTCAGATTTGTTGGTAGACGGCGCGTATTGAACAACTGCAACATGGAGGCTCATACAGTTTCCTGTTCTCTCGGCTTTATTGCAGACTAACTGACCTGCTTACCAAGTGGGAAGGGTGCGCGCAGGCCAAGGAATTCGACGGTTTTGCCACGATCGCTGTAGCGTTCATGAATCGCATCGAGCGTCGCCGCGGTGGATTGATCCCAAATATTGGCTTGTCGTAGGTCGATCACCACATTGTCCGGGTCGAGCGCGTAATCGAACTGGTTGGCTAGGTCATGTGAGGAAGCGAAGAATAGTTGGCCGGTGACCAGATAGGTCGCGGTGTTTTCTTGGTCGTCCAGGCTGCGTGTGACCTTGGCAAAGTGGGAAACGCGTCGTACAAAGGCAATCATGGCCGCGAGTACGCCGAGACCAACGCCAATCGCTAAGTTCCCGGTTACTACGGTGGGGATGACTGTGATCAGCATAATCACTGTTTCAGAAACCGGCATATTTTTCAGTGTGCGAGGGGCGATCGAGTGCCATTCGAATGTCGCGTAAGCGACGTAGACCATCACGGCCACGAGTACTGCCATCGGCATCATCCCGACGATATCTCCAAGACCGACCGACAGGATCATCAGAAACACCCCCGCCACAAAGGTCGAAATACGCGTGCGGGCACCGGATGCACGCACGTTGATCATGGTTTGGCCAATCATCGCGCAGCCGCCCATGCCGCCGAAGAAGCCTGAGAGGATATTGGCGCCGCCTTGGCCCACAGATTCGCGGGTTTTTGACGAACCGGTGTCGGTAATGTTGTCGACGAGTTGCGCGGTCATCAACGACTCGAGCAGGCCCACGACGGCCATGGTCAGCGCTGCTGGCAGAATCACCTGGAGCGTTTCGAGCGTGAACGGAACATCTGGAATCAGGAAGACAGGTAACTCGCTGGGCAGCTCGCCTTTATCTTCGACGGTGGGTACGTCAATGCTGAAGATCACCACGATGAGGGTGACAACTACGATGGCCACGAGCGGTGCGGGAATGACGGCGGTGACTCTGGGCGAGAGGAAGATGATGGCCAGGCCTAGCGCGAAGAGTGGGTAGACCGCCCATGGGACGTCGATGAGATCCGGCAGTTGTGCCACGAAGATGAGTATGGCCAGCGCGTTGACGAACCCGGTCATCACGGATTGCGGGATGAAGCGCATCAGCTTTGCAACGCCAATGACTCCGAACAGAATTTGCAGGATGCCAGCAAGAATCACGGTTGCGAAGAGGTATTCGACGCCGTGGGACGCGACCACCGGGGCGATGACAAGTGCGGTTGCCGCTGTGGCCGCAGAGATCATGGCGGGGCGGCCACCCAGGAAGGCAATGGACATGGCCATAATCGCAGCCGCGTAGAGCCCGACTTTCGGGTCGACGTCTGCGATGAGAGCGAACGCGATAGCTTCTGGGATTAATGCCAATGCGACGACGAGGCCGGCGAGAATTTCAGTACGCAGCCACGCTGGGCGTTTGAACGTTTCTCTCACGGATTGGCGTTGGACGGGAGTGACCGGCGCCACGGACATATGCACCTCTGTGTGGAAAGTGTGGCCAGATACGTGCGATCACGCGTAGTCTGACCGTATGAGTGAACAGATGTATTCTAGCCATGAAGTCACCGAAGTCGACACCGGACCCTACACAATCAGCTATCGGACGCTCGTCGCAGCAGAGCCAGAGCAGTTGTGGAAGCTTGCGTCGAACCCGCACCGACACCATGAACTGGACGGCGGCGGGACCCTTTCAACCAAGGTGACCGGGCCGGAAGAACTTGCCCAGGGCGATACCTTCAATATTTGGATGCGCCAGTTCGGGCTGCCATATACCCTGACCATGCGCGTGGTGACAGCTCACACTAAACGTGAGATTGCCTGGCAGCATCCCGGTAAACATATCTGGCGGTGGACGTTTGAACCGGCCGACGATGGCGGAACCTGGGTGACCGAGACGTTCGACTATACGCAGGTGACACCCTTGATGATCCGCGGATTCAATTGGATGGGTATCCTGAAGAACAACGCGAAAAACATGCAGGCTTCCTTGACACAACTGCAGCAGCGTTTCACCTAATTCCGCTCCACGGCAACGCAAAGACCGTAGCCGCATGTCTTGCGAATGCCGAGACATCAAAATCTGCCCAGTCTATAGCTCGAACAATTTGATGCACATCTGCTAGGTACCGATCTATTTGATCGGACGTGGGCAGCATCATAAGTATGTTCCACCAAAGCAGGAACCGTGTTTAACTGCCGGTGACGACGTCCCGTGACTTTGTACTCATACACATGGAAACCGTCAGGAGGACCACTATCGGCAATATTCCTCATAGCCGTTGAGTGCGACGGTGGATAAAAATAGGAAGTCCACGAGTTGAACGTTGCCACGAGCTCACGCTGACGTCGTTGGAATAGCCCTCCGTGCCGCACCACGTGCACGCTGCAAATACGTCTCTTCATCAATCAGACCCAACGCATCATCTACTAGATCTTTGACGTCGTCCCGATTTGGAACCCAACCTTCGTGCCACGCTGTAGCAAGGGACTGTAGGACGGCGCGACATTGTTATTCGAAAGCTCAGGCCAGCGATGTTCCATATCAAAGTCACTCATAATTTCCACGGCTTCCTGCTGCGTACGGTCCTCCCCTATTGAGTTGTTTTGATAGTGCCACGCTCGGCAGGCACGGTTCCGCAGTTTCTGGTGTGCCCAGTCTTGTGTCGTCCACAGGCCTCGAATTGATCGAACCCTATCCACATTTTCATTCGTTTCCTCCCACATTCGGAGCTCGGGTGCTGAAGTTTTGGCATGACACGACTTCTGGAGACCGGCGTGAACCCGGCGGCACTCATCGACAAGGCCCAGCGACTTCTCGCTAGCGCAGTCGCGGCATACCGCCGTCCCGAGGCTTATTCGAAACTCGCCCGATTCACCGTTGACCAGGCCTCGATTGACTGGGGAACGGTTTGGGGATCAGACATGTCGGAGTCGCACGAGTCTGTGCGTCCACCAGACGTCCCGTTTCCCGTGCTGCTACGCAACATCGAAACACTGGCTCGGACCGTCGAAGTACTCCAGACCCTCATGGCAGGATTTGCTTCCGCCGCCTATTATTCGGACATTGAACGAGCCGAAATATTCGGCATGCCCCCAGGCAAGAGCGCCTTCCGCAATACTGCTGAATACCTTCGTGATTCGCTGATGATCTCCCTCAAAGATGCAAAATCGCGGGTGAAGCTGGCCGGAAATTTGGCACCTCTCCCGAGTCTCGACGGTGGTCACGTGCCGGAGTCCTCGTACCCTACCGTTGCTCAAAGTTTTCTTAGTACTTCTATTGATTCGACGGCAGCCGAGATCGTGGTGGATACCGTCAAACACGTTGAGCGCGCGGCAGCTCAAGCGAAAGTACTCACCCCCGAAGTCGAAGCACAACTCGAGTCGGGCCAGAACCAACTGGCAGAACACGCGTCCACCTTGGATCCGGATGGCTTACGCCAAGTCGCCAAGCGTTGGTCACAGTACACCACCTACTGGTTCGACCAGGACGGAAAACCCGACCACGACGTACTGGATCGGAAACGTGGCGCCTTCTACCGCGGACAAACCCAGGGGCTACACAGTTGGATGCTTCGCGTCGACAGCTTGTTCCATGAACGCCTCCGTGTACTGGCCTCCGTCGTCAACAATCCCAACACCAGCTTTGAGCCACTGAAGTCTCTGTTGGAAAAGCTCTTCGGCACCAGCCTGCCGAACTTCACCACTCCGGTCATCCGCAAAAAGCCCGACAATCATGGGCAACAAGAGCTCTTTAGTGAAGACGAAGTTGGGAATCCGATGCCGGACGCTGACGAGCGCAGTCGTGAACAGAGACTCTTGGATGGCATCACAGCAGTCTTCGATACCGGGATGTCACTCGCCTCAACCACCCTGCCGACGGTCGGCGGACTCCCACCGCAGTTGAGTGTCATCATGGATTACCAGACCTTATATGATCAGACGTCCCACAGTTGCGAGGCCACCGGTCCGTCGCGCCCCAATGCGACAAACTTCATTTCGCAGGCGTTGTTTACCGGGCCGATCTCGCCGTCCTCGATTCGACCACTTTCTTGCGAGGCAGATCTCATTCCCACCGTGCTTGGGGCAAATGGTGCGGTGCTGGACATGGGACGCACGGCCAGGTTGTTCTCGCCAGATCAACGGCGAGCGCTCATCGCCCGAGATCGCGGATGTGCTGCCCCGAACTGCACGATCCCTGCTCCCTGGTGCGATGCCCATCACGCCAAATCGTGGAAACGGGGCGGCCACACCTCGATCGCTAATGCGGCGCTATTGTGTTCGCATCATCACCACGCGGTTCACGCTGGCATGTGGACGATCGAGATGAAAGACGGCATCGCTTGGTTTATTCCGGCGCCCTATTTGGATCCAGATCGCAGACCTCGACGAAACAGGTTTTGGCGATAAAGTGAGTAGCACTTTCAGTTATTCACAATGACAAATTGTGGATTGAACGAGAACCGTAAATATTGCTATATGGGCTGCTAAGGAGGCGAGGACAAGGTCCCTCGTCATTGCCGTGGGAGGGTCTACAGGACATATTGCGCTTGTAGGTCCTCCCTACCTTTTTCAATCTGGTCGCTTTTCCATATGAGCTGGCACGCGATTAAAACCGCTAACCCATTCTTCGGCTGCTGGTTCGATATTTCTCATGAGGTCGAAAATCTCGCGCATCAACAAGGGGAAATTGTCATTATGAAACATGGGACCCCTCAGATTATTCAGCTACCTATTTGAATCCAAGCTGGCGTCCCTCGACGGGATAGATTCTGGCGAATATTTTTTGCGCGCCACCTTTTAATGCACAGGTACCAAACTGTGATTGAAAACGATCCAGACATATTGCTAATGTGATTGCTAGGAGATGAGGACAAGGTGCCTCATCATGCTGGGGAGAGAGGGCAGGACGTATGCGCCTGCAGGCTCTCCCCTTTTCCTTAATATGGTCGAGCTTTCAATAAATCAGGGATGCGGTTGAAGTTGCTGGCCCAGTCTGCGACGACAGGTTCAATACTTTTCATGAGCCCAAATGCTTCTCGCATCAAAAAGGGCAGATCTTCATCAAATATCGGTTCTAAATGTGAGAGGCGATTGCGTAATCGGCGCAGATCGGTAACGCGCCAAAAAGTTATCGCCCCATCTGCGTCCGAGATGTAGGGGAATGCGAACTGCAAAGCTTCCACCCCAGATTCGTTCACGGTTGATGTTCTTGCGAATCGTTAACGAAGCTTCTGCTGTCTGATTCGGCAGCAAGTCTTTCCACATTCCAAACATGACTTGAGCTAAGACGTCATCATGTTGAACGTCATGACCAAATCGCTGATGATCCGGCATGCGCCGTAAAGCGTTATTTTCCGCTGCACGCACGGCCGAAATGCGTTTCCGCTGGGTCAAGCTGCGCAACGGTGACGCCGGTGGTGACAACAACCAACTATTGGAGTCTCCATCATTTTCTCGGTTCCACCGCTGAAGCTGTGTATCTATGGCATTGCGAAGGACGACTTCAGTGACGCCTAAAACCTGCTGGACAGCCTCGACGAGCTCGCTATGCCACTGAAACAGCGCTCACTCTCACATATCATTGCGATTCGCGGCAGCCAAGTATGGCTCCATCCGTGCAAGATGAAGAACCTGGATAATCTTCCGCCGCGAGGTAGCCTTCACCCGAACAGTGTGACAGGTCTATTGAATGTGACACGGTTAGATATCCACAGCTCTCGTCAAACAACGTTCCTCGGCCTCCGTGCTACAGCTAAGCTGGTGGCAACCCAACAGTTGGCGTCAATGGGGGCGCGTGACCGACGAAAAGTCATCAAGGAGTTCCGAGTATGGCAAGAAAACCCTTCCACATGCCACCGAAAGCGTTCGGTCCAGCAGAAGCTGATCCCAACGCCAATGTCACGGTCTTCACCGCCGACGATGCTCCGGACCTTCGATCGGGTACACCACCTGCCATGCTTCGGAAGTTGGAAGGTGACGGCGCGAATCTCATCTTTCTAACGTTCGCACCGGGGCAGGTATTGCGTTCGCACACCTCCGCCCATCCCATCACAGTGCAAGCGCTCAGTGGCAATCTTGAGCTTACGACTGATGACGGCGATGTCGTCCTCGAACCGGGCACCGTAGTGCATCTGCGGGCGATGGTCGTCCACGAAGTGTTCGCGCCAAACGACGCCGCAGAGCAAAATGTTCTACTCCTGACCATGTTCACCGGAGAACGCCACTCTGACGATTCTGCGAGCTAACGCTCAGAGGCGGGGGCCGACCGTTGTTAGAGGCGTGTTTTCGATTCAAGCACTCGGAGTAGGTGGTGGATTCCAACGGACGCGAATGCCCAATAGAAAGCACATGTCCGTGAGCCATTGTCTGTCAATATGTCTGCTGAAGATTTTTGCTACCGAGTCGTCGAGCGATAGCGCATCGGGCTCGATCCGGTCGCCGAACAACACGACCGCTACGGTGTCATTGCAACGATTGCTCATCCAAGCTGCACCGTCAAACCCAGCACGATGTGCAGCTTCGGCCCATTGCACAGTATGGGTATAAGTCCACATATCCGACGACGTTAGCTCCTGATGAGTAGTGCCCAAGGCTCGGAGCCCAGTACCCATAAACTTGGCCAGGCTCAGCTCCCGATTGGTACGAAGTCCGGCCATCATGCTACCTATGTAGTCGGCTTCCAGAAGCACACCCCCAGCGGCTGGTATATCCCGGAGGAGGGTTTCGCACACAGCTGCTTCGGCTGAATAGGCAGCATACAGTACTGGCACGACTGCCCCGGACTGGTCTGGAAAGAAGGCAAACCTGGTGGGCACACCAAATCCTGGGTTGAAGTCAGTGGCGAGTCTTCCGCCGGCGACACTTAGCACTCGGTATAGCAACTGGTCGGCTTCAACGGTAAATGTCTCTGCGGAGCGCAGACCTGTTGGCCACTGACCTTCTACCATTGGGCCCCGAACCGACCTCTAAAAACTGCCAAGATCTGGTCAGCATCCTCAATGACGTCGACCGGTCGCTCACCATCCAGGCTCGGCGACTCCAGTAGGAACCATTGGGCCACGTCCTCATCCGACACCTCAAGTTGCGAGGCCTCTCGGAGGACATCCAGCACGGAGTGATAGACCATGCCGGAATCGGTAAATTGAAAGCCGGGATACAGATATGCATTGCGCCGAAAGATACCCAGGATTTTGCGAGCTTTGCGCCTGTCGTTAGCAAATCCCCCGGTCGTTTGCTTCGAGCCTGCGAGCCGAGCAACCGTGCGGCCGTCGAGTAGCCCGAACTCGGCTTCAATCTCAAGCCAAGCATTTTCGGTCGCAGCAATACCAGCTGCCATCTGAGATGAAACCGGTTGCTCTAAAGCTTCCATTGCATCACCGAGCAGTCGCATCGATTGCAGCATCCGCTGATAATCCTCGGATTCCGCCAGCGCGAGCTGTTCGGCTCGAGACTCGGGTGTAAGCGTTGGCATAACAGCCTCCTTCCTTCGATTCAATTTTAGTCGGATACCCGATGGAAGTAAAGGTTATTGGTATGGAAACTATATTTCGGACCTCACCGCACCGCCCGCGAACTCCCCGCCACAGCTATATCTAGGGGCACGCAAAAACACTGCGGGGACCAACGTATCCGTCGGTCCCCGCAGTGCTATTACAACTGTTTGATCTCGATCAGTGTTAGTAGGCCTGTTGACGCTGCTCCACGATCAGATGGATGAGCGCAAATTTGCCGTCATTGTCAATGGCGTCGCAGCAGGCTTGAATCGCCGCTGGGATCTGCGAGTTCTCAGTCACCTGCACACCGTAGCCACCAAAGGCGTTTGCCATGTCAGCGAAGTTCGGGTTTTTCAACTGTGTACCGGAGACGCGGTCCGGGTAATCACGTTCTTGGTGGGTGCGAATTGTCCCGTATTCTTGGTTGTCCATGACGATGATGAACGGGGTGGCACCGTATTGGTTTGCGGTGGCGATTTCTTGGCCGTTCATGAGGAATTCGCCGTCACCTGCTACCGTAACTACACGCTTCTCAGGGTTGTTCAGAGACACAGTGATCGCCGATGGGATCGAGTACCCCATGGAACCGTTGCGCGCCGAGATCAGTGAACCATAGTTATGGGTTGGGAAGTAGCGGTGCACCCAGTTGGTGTGCTCGCCCGCGCCGAAAGTGACCATGGCATCGTATGGCAGAGTCGGCACAAGATGCGCCATCATCGCATCCATAGTTGCCGGACCTTCGTTGAGGCTCTGCGTTGGAAGTGCAGCGAATTCTTCCTGCTGGCCGCGCATTTTTGCCGTCCACGCTTCCCACTCAGGTTTATTGGGCAAATCCATCCGGATCAAATCGCGGATGAAGTCAGCTGGCTTGGCAACAATCTGGTGGGACACCGGACCGGAGCGGCCGCGCAGCGACGGGTCAATAGTGACCAGGAAGTTTTTCTTGTCCCAGTTCTGACGAATCGTGAACCCGTCGGTGATCATATCGCCAGGAACCGTCCCGACAAACACGATGAGGTCGGTTTCTTCGAGGAGATCGTATGTTGGTTTGGGACGTCCGTATCCCATCGGGCCAACGTAGGAGGGAGAATCAAAAGCGATGGTGCCCTGAGTACGCCATTCAACCGCGCCAGCGATCTTATGATCTTCCAACCAGTTTGTCAGAGCCTTCGACGACGCATCGTCCCAATCGTTACCACCGGTGATAAACAGTGGCTTTTCGGATGCCAGTAGTGCGTCGTGGAGCTGTTTCCAGTCGTCTACCGTCATGCCGCCACCAGCAACCGGGATCTGTGGATGCAACCGGGCATCGATTTCTTCTTTAATGATGTCTTCTGGAAGCCCCACCACGACTGGGCCTGGGCGACCAGAGCTTGCCGCAAACATCGCTTCAGCGACAATTTCTGAGGCGCGTTCCGCGTGGTCGAGGACCATGACGCGTTTGGTACCGGTGCCGAACCAGGCGTGCGGGTCGAATTCCTGAAATGCTTCTTTTTCGCGGTGTTCGAATGGAATGAGGCCCACGAACAGCACCATTGCCGTCGAGTCCTGCCATGCGGTATGCAGTGCCACGTGGGCGTTAGCTGCACCTGGACCACGAGTCACCATGGCCACACCGGGAATTTGGTTCAGTTTGCCGTCGGCTTCAGCCATATACGTGGCCCCGCCTTCGTGGCGACAGACGACATTTTTAATCGGGGAATCTACAAGTCCATCAAGGACATCCAAATATGATTCACCGGGAACCGAATACACACGTTCTACTCCGTGCGCCACCAACGTGTCGACGATGACGTGTCCGGCTGACTTCTTTTGACCATTACTATTAAGTGGGTAACCCATAAATAGTGCTCCTTGACTGAAATTTTTGGCGTTCAGCCCAGTCGCCATTGACCTGTGGGCAAGCGCTAACCATCTCAAATTACCAGCCTTGCTCGGAATATGTGAACTGTAACCCAACGTTGCAGCATATAGAACCCCTGAAAGCAGTCGAACAGCACACGGTGCTGCGTTAGGAGAACGCTCAGCAATGTCGAACGTCATCATCATCGGTGGTCATGGCAAAGTCGCTCAGCTCGCCACCCCGCTGTTGGTCGAGGCAGGTCACAAGGTCACGTCCATCATTCGCAACCCTGATCAAAAGCAGACCATCACAGACCTTGGCGCGACACCATTGGTCTTCGATATCGAAACTGCAACGCAAGACGATTTTGCAAAGGTCCTTGGCAACCAAGACGCCGTAGTGTTCGCAGCAGGTGCCGGTGGCGGGAACCCGGCCCGTACATACGCAGTGGACCGTGACGCGGCCATCGCTTCGATGGACGCCGCTCAGGGTGCCGAAGCCATGCGGTACATCATGATCTCCTACTACGGTTCTTCCCTCGACCACGGTGTGGATGAGGACAGCTCATTCTTCCCGTATGCCCAGTCCAAGGCGCTGGCGGATGAACACCTCATGGATTCTGATCTGCGCTGGACCATCCTGGGGCCAAGCACGCTGACGTTGGATGAGCCATCCGGCAAGATCCGTCGTGTCGGTCGCATGACCGATGAAGAACTGGCCGAAGGAGACAGCTCCGACACCTCCCGCGCCAACGTGGCACGCACGATCGTTGCTGCGCTGGGATCAAACAAGACCGTCAATATCATTGTGGACTTCGTCGACGGTGAGACTCCGATCGAAGACATCTTCGGTTAAGCCGTCCAGCCACACGCAAGCGCCCGGAAACTGTCTCAGTGTTTCCGGGCGCTTGCTGTAACCGTGACAAGTCAGAGCTCTGGTGGCTGCTCAGCTGCAGTTTTTCGACGGCGCGCTACCAGCAGCATACCGAGGCCAATGGCTACCAGTCCGATGAGCACCGCGATGGTGATGCTGGCACTCGTATTTGCCAAGAAGCCATCTGAGGGCTGAGCATCTGGATCGCCTTCGTCGTCACTGTGGTCATATTCACCGGCGGTCAATGCGCTTCCACTCAGCACAGCTGCCGCACGACAGCTTGCTTTCTTCCAGAAAGATCGTTGAGACGCCACAAACACTCCTCTTCACGTGTGAGACCTTCTGAGAGTAGGGAGCACATATGAAATATTCGGGCATTCTGAGTGAACTCTCAGCAAAGAGTACGTATTGAATGCCTATGCCAAGATAAAAAGCGTCTCAGCCGATAAGTCCCAGACTGACAAGTGATAATGCCACGTGCCTGGCCAGGTCGAAGCTCACCGATCTGATCTATTTTTAAGTGCGCTGATGCATAGTTCCAGCGACTGCTCAGCTGTTTCGTTTCCTCACGAGAGTTGAGACGATGAGATTGCTAGGAAATTTAATGTTGTCTATCAACCAAGGATGGTAATCATGACAATGCGAGCTGCTCGTTTTCACGATCAAAAAGATATCCGTATAGAAGACATTGAACGCCCCACTGCAGGTCCCGATGACGTGCTGATTGACGTCGCCTGGTGTGGTCTTTGTGGTACGGACATCCATGAATACCAAGAGGGCCCAATTTTCATTCCACCGAAAGGTAGTCCACACCCGATTACCGGAGAAGAAGCGCCTATCACCCTCGGGCACGAATTTTCTGGGACCGTCGCGGAGGTCGGCGAAAACGTAACCAACCTCAAGGCGGGCCAAAACGTCGTCGTTGAACCTTATGTGATCTACAAAGAGTATTGGGACACAGAAAACTATCACCTGACGCCGGACCAAAACTTTATTGGTCTAGCAGGCGGTGGCGGCGGTCTCGCCGAACAGATCGCAGTGGATAAACACTGGGTGCACCCTATTCCAGACAGCATCTCTTTGGACGAGGCTGCACTCATTGAACCACTCGCGGTGGCCTACCACGCCGTCGAACGCTCCGAAGCAAAAGCAGGAGACGTCGCGCTCGTAGGTGGCGCCGGCCCGATTGGCCTGTTGACCGCTGCGGTGCTGAAAGCAAAAGGCGTCACCACGATCATCTCGGAGCTGTCGAAGAAGCGTATTGAGACCGCGAACGAGACCGGTGTTGCCGACCACGTATTCAATCCCCAAGAGGTTGACGTGGTGGAAGAAGTTGTGAAAGTTACCGACGGCAAAGGTGCCGATCTCGGCTTCGAGGCGACTTCGGTTGATGTCGTGCTCAATACGCTGTTCGCAGCGGTTCGAAAAGCTGGCGTCATCGTGAACGTGTCCATTTGGGGCCACAAGCCAGAGGCCGACCTGGCCACGATGGTCACGAAGGAACAAGATCTACGTGGGACGATCGGGTATTACAACAGCCACGAGCCATCCATCGAATTAGTCAGCTCGGGCAAGGTCGATTTGAAACCGTTCATCACCCATAAGATTGCGTTGGATGATCTCGTAGACAAAGGTTTCGACATCTTGATCAATCACAACGACACTGCGGTGAAGATCTTGGTCTCGCCGTCAGGTAAGGGTCTCGAAGACTAGCAGTCCTCCCCTGCGGAACTCAGCCTTGGCTCTAGCTATGGGCTAAGGCTGAGAGTCCCAGGCTGCCGAACTTCGCTGGCACATCCATGGTGCCGACCGGTGCGTGTGCCGCCAACGGGACCAGGCCGCGAGGGCCCCTGAGAATCAAGACAGAAGTTCGACCTTCGTGTGCATGTATGCCGTCGAGGCGCGCCCAGCCTGAAATCGTCCAGTGCTCGGCGGTGTGCGGGCCATACCCGGGCAGTGCACACGCAAGGCCTGCAGGCTCGAACACCGAGGACATCCATTCCTTGACTCGACCGTTATGATCGATGAGTTGGCGCAGCACTATCAACAAGTCAGCTACGGTTGTGTACCCGGTGAAGCCTTCACCGCTTGAGCGATCCTCGACCCCGGTGATTGTGGTGTTGGGCAGGCCTGCCACGAACCGACGCCCTTGTTCGAGCACGTCAACGCCCCGATTGTGCAGGTATCCCAGCAGCGCGAGTGTCACTGAGCCATCGCCACTGGCAATCATCAGACGCAGAGCGTCATCCACACTGACTTGCAGGGCGCCCGTGAGATGCCTTAGTGAACCCGTATTCGCCTGCGCGCGGTGCTCGTCCGTGATCTCAATCGTTTCATCAAACAACCCGGGCTCGTTCTTCTCGAGTTCGGCCAGGGTGCAGGCGAAGAAGAGTTTGCCAACCCCTGAGAAGGTGAACACTATATCGTCGTTCACCGCTCGACCGCCTTCAACGGAGTAGAGCAACTCCCCGAACTCTTGTTCCCAATAATTCGGGACAACGACCTGCCGAGCAACGAGCTCATCCGGCGTAGTACTCAGGAACGCATGCTCGATCACTTGACCGCACTCTGCAAAAAATTCAATCGCACGAGCGCGACCCGGCGTGCCGTCCATCAACTCCACCGGGATGTGTTCGGCGAAGACAGCGACCGAAGCAACCGGTTGGCCCGCCACATCTAGGAGCAAGCCAACTTGGGAAAGTCCGCGGATGCCACGGCCGTTCTTTTCTGCCATCACACCCTGACGGAGACGGGCACCAAGCATAGGCGTGAATAAATTGCCCATGAGTTCCACGGCGAAACCGCACAGCTCTGAATTGAGCCCGAGCTTCGCCGCTTCGCGTTCATCGGTGCACCCGTATGCCAGCTTTTCTAGAAGTAACGCCTGATCATGCGCTGAGGTAACCGTCATCGATTCAATGGAATGCGACCATGGCAGCTGACCGGATCGGGGGAAGATCTCGCGGTGCAACGTGTCATACATGCCGACCTGCGCGCAGTAATCATTGACCGACTGCAGAGCATCACCGGTGGCATCTTCAATCGCTTGAAAGACCAGCTGAGTACAAATGTTGTCCGAAGTGATCATCATTTGTGCCAGGTGATCACGCAGAGTCAGTTCGATACCGGCAGACAGGTTGCGCATGATGCCCGCCTGCACGCCGTCCTTCAGCTGCTCATCTATCGTATAGGTGTCGTCTAATGACAGTCTGCCCGACTGCACCAGGGCCAAACATGCCAACAGCACGCACACTTTTCGCGTGCTAAACGCCCCGAGCACTGTCCGGTCGGCATCACCAGCCACATGTCCAGAACTCAAATCACGTATTTGCCAGTGCACAGCAAACGGATACCTATCCGCGAGCTGACGTATGCGCAGTTCTAGCTGGCCCAGTTGTGTTGTCATATGCTCCACGCAGTATCTCGATGTCATCGATGGGTCTTCGTCTAATATAGACTGCCTTGCGCATCGGACGGCTTTTTCACGAGGGCGTTTCGGGCGCGAGAATTCATTGCGCCCTTATGAGCCGGGGAGTTAGATTTCATATGCCTGCGCATTCACACCGGCCCGGCGCAACAGATTGCGAAACTGTGCCTCTTCGACTGCACTAAAGTCTTCGCACAACGCGGTGTCGAATGCGGCAACCTGAGATTCTAATTGACGCATGAGCGCCGCCCCCGAGTCAGTAATCGAGATGACGCGCTCACGTCGATCCTCCTGGGGACGTTTGCGCTCGATGTATCCTTTGGCCTCGAGTGCTTGGATGATGTCCTGCATACTCTGCGGCTTCACAAAAGTTCTTCGCGCGAGCGCGGCACCTGACAGCGCCTCATGCTCCAGCAACACCCCTAGGGTCAAATACTGCATGGTCGTCACGCTCGCATCGCGCAGCAGAGCATCCATCTGACTCCGATTTGCAGCCTCGAGGGATTTCACCAGGTATATCAACGATGGGATCTCACGGAACCTCGACGAAGTATTGGAACCGTGCTGGGCATGGTGGTGAGCGGTCATACAGTGACTCTAATGGATTGCGTCGATGTGTGAGGCGTGACATACTACCTATCAGGAAACCTGATTATTGAGTTTTATAATCAACACGCAAAGGATTGTGATGTCTGGACAAAATATCGGCTTAGGATCTTGGCCGGCACGTCGCGCACGACTCACCCCTCACAGCGTCGCCCTACGTTACGGTGAACGCGAAGACACCTACCGCGAACTGGCAGAGCGGGTTGAGGCACTCGCGGCGGGGTTCCGCAACGCTGGCATTTCCCGAGGCGACAGGGTGGCGTATTTCGGAGCCAATCACCCTGATCTTCTCACCACACTTTTTGCAGCTGCGCGCATCGGCGCGATCACTGTATTACTCAACGCTAGGCTGAGCCCAGCGGAGATCAGTTTTATGCTTGCCGACTCGGACACAGCACTGCTGATCCACGGCTCCGAGGTGAGCGATACCGTGGAACACCTCAGGCACGACCGGCCAGCCCAAAGGTGCCGTGCTGACTCATGGCAACCTATTTTTTAACGATGTGAATGTATTGATCGAAACCGATCTGACCAGTCACGAAGTCTGCTTAGCCGTGGCTCCGCTATTTCACATCGCGGGCCTGAATGGTCTCGTACTCCCGGTCATATTGAAGGGTGGCACAATCGAGATTCTGCCGTCGTTTATCCCTCAGACCGTGTTAGAAACGATTCGCCGTCGTCAGGTGACATGTATGTTCGGAGTTCCAGCAATGTTAGACGCTCTGAGTGCAGAACCTGCCTTCTCACAAGAAACGTTGGCGTCTCTGAACACCGTGATCGTCGGTGGCGCACCTGTACCCCAACGAACACTTCGACGCTGGTCCGAGCATGACGTCGACGTACAGCAAGGGTACGGTCTGACGGAAACCTCACCGGCAGTGCTCAAGTTGGCCGCGGAAGACGCTCGCGACAATATTGGTTCGGCCGGCAAACCACAATTCTTTGTAGACGTTCGTCTCGACGACCCGAACGGCAAGGAGTCAAACAAGACGAGCGTAGGAGAGATTCTGACTCGCGGGCCGAACGTGTTTCGCGAGTACTGGAATCGGCCGGATGCCACGCGGTCGGCATTTCATGAGGACTGGTTCCGCACCGGAGATATCGCCACCGTCGATGCGCACGGGTTCTATAGGCTGAAAGACCGGTCCAAAGACATGTATATCTCTGGCGGGGAGAATATTTATCCGGCAGAGATCGAAGCGCTACTTATGGATATCGAAGGGGTGGCAGAAGCCGCTGTTGTGGGGATTGACGACCCCAAATGGGGCGAGGTAGGCCGAGCGTTCATCGTGACGGACGGCGTCACCCAATGGACAGAGGCCACGTTACTCGATGCTCTACAGGATCGATTGGCGCGCTACAAGCAACCAAAATCCATCGTGTTTGTAGATGAACTCCCGAGAACTTCCACCGGAAAGCTACGCAAAAACACACTGCGAGAACAAGCCCAGGAGAGCGAATAATGTCCACGACGTACCAACCCCTTGCAGCGGACTTTTTGCAAACCCATTCCTATCTCACCGAGCAGGAGAAGGAGACGCTGGCCAACTTACGGGCGCTCCTTGAGGAACATGCCGCACCATACGTGAACTCGTGGTGGCAGTCCACTGAGTTCCCACAGGAGCTGTTGAAGACCTTCGCTTCTGGAGGCTGGTTCCATCACGCTTACGAACAGACACGCCCTTTCGAGAATTCCGCACTCTTCCGTGGCATGATCGCTCTTGAAATCGCACGAGTAGACGCTTCACTTGCGACCTTTTTCGGAGTGCACACCGGATTAGCTATGGGTTCGATCATGCTGTGCGGCTCCGATACGCAGCGCGAGGAGTTCATCCCGAAGATGGCTACCGGTGAACTGATCGGATGTTTCGCACTGACCGAACCAGATCATGGCTCGGATGTGGCACGCGGGTTAGAGACTACGGCACGCAAAAATGGGGACCATTGGGTTCTCAACGGCTCGAAACGATGGATTGGGAATGCCACCATCGCAGATCTAGCAATTATCTGGGCCAAGACCGAGGATACCGGCGAAGTCAAAGGGTTTATCGTCGACCCAAATAGCGACGGGTTTAGGGCTACCAAGATTGAAAATAAGTACGCACTGCGCATAGTACAAAACGCTGACATTACCCTCGACAACGTCATCGTGCCCGAATCAAGGCGATTGCAGAAGGCCGATAGCTTCCAAGATACCGCCAAGGTGTTGAAACTGACGCGGTTAGAAGTCGCGTTCACGGCCTTGGGCAATGCGATTGGTGCGTACGAAAAGGCAGTGGCCTATACAAAGCAGCGCGAGCAGTCCGGACGCATCCTGCACTCTTACCAACTGGTCCAAGATCTTTTGGCAAAGTGTCTCGCCAACATCACCAGTTCATGGTCGCTGGCCATGGAAGTTGCACACATGAAAGATCAAAACCGACAGGATGATGAACACTCCGCCATGGCCAAGCTGGTGGTCGCCAATCAAACGTGAAGTCGTGTCCTGGTGCCGCGAGCTGCTAGGAGGCAACGGCATCGTACTTGACGAAGGCGTGATGCGACACTTTACCGACGCTGAAGCACTGTACTCTTTTGAGGGCACGCGCGAGATGAACTCGTTGATTGTGGGACGGTCCATCACTGGCAAACAGGCGTTCGTCTAATACTTCGGCCGGGCGGACCATCAACGCTCATCGCGCCAATGGTTCGCCCGGCAAAGACAGAAGCCCTCAGTCACTACTCAGAGAGAAACAGATCTTCCTCGGTAGGAGCATTTTCGATGAAATCGTAGCGATCTGCGAGGTTGGTCATTTCCATGAGCGCTTCACGATCCACTTCGCCATCCAAGCGTTCCATCACGAGCGATTCAGCGTCTTCTTCAGAGATTTCTAGGAACTCCACAAGCAGTTCGCGTGAGCCTTCCTGATCTTCTTCAGCTGCAGCGAGTGCCTCTGTCATGGCTTCACCGAATTCTGCCGCCATCTCTGGATCATCGGCGGCGAGTTCCCCCGAAGTAAAGGTCACCATGGTGGACATGCCAGGATCGGTCTCTTGGAAGGAATAGCCGATGAGTTCGTTGGCGTCATCGGCAAGCAGGCCAGAGAGGAATGGCTCCGGAATCCAGACGGCATCGGTGTTGCCGCGTTCCAACTGTGCTGGCATGTCAGGGAAGCCGATTTCTGAGAAGTTCAGTGCCTGCGGGTCTGCCCCGTCTTGTTCTGCAAGATTCATCACGGTGAGATCACCCAGTGTGTTGAGTGCATTGACCGCGGTAGTTTTGCCTTCGAGGTCTGCCCAGGTGTCAATATCGGAGTCTGCTCGCGTCACTACACCAGCAACATCTTCGCCTTCTTCAAGCGAGTTTGAGTACCCTGCGACGATTTTCATGTCCAGGCCCTGGTCTACAGCAGTCACCACGGACAGTGGGTTCCCGACGCCAAAGTCCATCTGGCCGGCGGACACCGCGGGCAGCATGGCCGCGCCAGCACTGGAGACTTCATAGGTCACATCGAAACCGTGTTCTTCAAAAATGCCGTGCTCGATACCGTATGCGACGCCGACGCTTGGAGCGATGGACAGCACGCCGATCGTGACTTCGCGCAGCTCCTCCGAGTCTCCACCGGCAGCTTCTTCTCCACCACCGCCACCACCGCAGGCAGTGAGCAATAGCGCCGAGGCAGCGAGCGTCGCAAAACCGAATGATACTTTCTTGTTCATGTTGTTCTCCCTGTGAAAGTGATTTGATCGAGATATTCATCAATTGAATTACACAATAGACTAGATGTGGCAACGATGGAAGAGTTTTGTCGATTGAATTGTTACGCATGTCACAACTTTCAGGCTTCAATTGCGAGCAAGACAAGCCAGCCACCAAAAACACCCGTCAGCCAGCTGCCGTTACAGATATAAGTAAAATTTGTGGAATACATCAAAAAGTTAAGGTTTTCTCATGTCTGTGAGCCATGTCATGATGACATGCATTGTTCAAACGCCACTGCGATGTAAGGAGATACGCGATGAAACGCGGAACCGGCCTGACCACCCTCGCTAGCGTAACCATGCTCATGTCGACCGGATGCGGTCCCAACGCTGGGCAGCAAGTGTCGGCCGAAGATTATCCAGAGCAAAACATCGAGATGGTTGTCGGCTTCGGCGCCGGAGGACACAACGACTCAGTAGCACGGAAATTCGCCGAAGGGCTTTCCGAAGAGCTAGGAGAACGTGTCTTGGTGGTAAACCGGGAGGGTGGTGGCGGGGCCATCGCCGCAACTGAAGCCGCCCACGCTGCCCCAACCGGTTATGAAGTGCTGTTTGCACCGACTGGAGCCTTCACAGCCACCATGCTGCAGCAAGATGTCGCCTACGAGATCGACCATTTCCGATCGATCACTCCCCTGGCGGAGAACACGTTCGTTATCGCCGTGCCCGCAAATTCGCCGTTTGAAACTTTTGAAGATCTCATTGAAGCTGACGGTCGCGTCGTTTTCTCTGCTTTCGGGGAGGGCCATCAGACCCACGTTGTCGGCGAAGGCATCGGGCGCGAATACGACCTCGACGCTGAAGTCGTAGCCTACCCAGGCAGCCCTCCCGCACTGCAGTCGGTCGTCAATGGTGAGGTTGATTTCGGTGTGCAGGATGTCACGAGCGCGATGCCAAGGATTGAATCGGGTGAGCTGCGAGCTCTGGCCGTGACCACTGACTACGTTCCAGACGCATTTGAAGAGCTGTCCCCCGGAGTCCCTTCGATAGCGGATTATGACCTCGAGCGATACATGACCGCCGGATCGCAAGGACTCGTTGTTCCGTCAGATGTTCCCGAGGAAATCGTCAGCAAGTTGGAAGACGCCTCCGAGAAAGTCATTGAGTCCGAAGAATACGTCGAGTTCATCGAAAATTCGGGCAGCGTCATACCCGATGTGGGCGGCGAAGAATGGTTCGGCCGCTACGTGCCCGGTGAACATGAGCGTTTCCGCACCCTGTACGACGAACTCGGGATCCCCTACGAATCATGACGCCAAACATCAGAAAGCCAGACATGTCGAAAAACGCCGCTGAGCAAAAGCTACCCCAGCATGATGATGAGCTCGACGACTACGATCTCGAGAATTACGAGGGCTCACCGCCGCGCGACGAGCCGGGCATCATCGATTGGTATTCCCCAGTGGTGATGTTCATACTCGGTGTTATCGTGCTGCTCGCCGCGCTCGACCTGGGTATTGGTACGCTACAGGACCCTGGGACTGGGCTGTGGCCCGCGCTGAACGCAGTTTTACTGATCGCGATGGCACCATTGGGGCTATTTGCCCGACACAAGTTCGAGCCTCCCACACAACAGGGACTGCTGCGTGTACTCGGCGTGGCGGCCCCCATGTTGATTTTCGTCCCCCTCTACAACTGGGCTGGCCTTATCGGAGCGGGGGCCGTCGCATTGATCATCATCACCCGGTTCGTCGGAGGGATGCGCTGGCTTCCTGCCTTCGTGACCTCGGTGATGACCCCCGTGATCGTATACGTGGTTTTCGCCATCCTGTTGGGCGTAAACCTGCGACCCTTCTGACCTCCGCCCGCTCGCACCGACTGAAAGTTCTGCATCATGAATGAAATCCTCAACGGTTTAGGCTACGGCTTTTTCGTGGCGTTCCAGTGGGAGAACCTGCTGTTCGTCCTGATCGGCGTAACCGTCGGGACCGTCATCGGACTGATTCCCGGTCTCGGCCCGGTGGCAACAATCGCTCTGCTGCTGCCCCTGACCTACACTCTTGAACCGGCCAGCGCCATCGTGATGTTGGCCGGCATCTATTACGGGTCAATGTACGGCGGTCGAATACCAGCCATTCTCCTGCGCATGCCCGGAGACGCATCAGCGGTGATCACCACCTTCGACGGGCACCCGCTCGCCCAGCAAGGCAGAGCCGGGCCAGCATTAGGCATCACTGCGATCGGGTCGTTTCTCGGTGGTACCGTCGCCATCATCGGCCTCACATTGCTCGCTCCAACTTTGGCCAATGTAGCCGGTGATATCTCCTCACCGGACATGTTTGTTCTTGCCGGGCTGGGCTTGCTGATGATCGCATTCATTGGAACCGGTTCCCGACCGAAAGCCCTCATCGCTGCAGCGCTGGGAATCCTCATCTCCATCGTTGGCCTTGACCCCACTACCGCGGAACAACGTCTTACCTTCGGTTCCTTTGAGCTCACTGCCGGGATCCACATCGTGGCGGTTGCCGTCGGTGTCTTCGGCATCGGAGAAATCATGTTTAACGCTCAGCAGGGTTTCTATGGCGGGTTAGCCAAGACGACCATCGATAGGGTGCTGCCTACAAAAACAGACTGGATCCGCAGTCGTTTTGCCATTGCCCGTGCTTCCATTATTGGCTTCTTCGTCGGTATCATTCCTGGCGGCGGTGGCACGATCTCCTCGGTGTTGGCTTATGGAGCCGAGCGAAGGTTCTCCAAACAACCAGAGAAATTCGGCAAAGGTGCTATCGATGGGCTGGCTGCCACAGAGACCGCAGACAATGCGTCCTCGAACTCCGCGTTCATTCCCCTGCTAACCCTCGGTGTTCCGCCCAACCCGGTACTGGCGTTGATTTTCGGCGCCTTGCTCTTGCACAACATTACCCCCGGGCCCGGATTAGTTAACGATCATCCCGATGTCTTCTGGGGGCGTAATCGCTTCGATGTATGTCGGAAACGTCGTGCTACTGCTCCTGAACCTTCCGTTGATCGCCCTGTTCGTGAAGATGCTGAAGATCCCGGGCAAGGTCATGGCACCAATCATTCTCATGGTCGCAGTTGCCGGAGTCTATTCGGTGCGGAACTCAATGTTCGACGTGCTGCTAGCGATTATTTTCGGGGTCGTCGGATACTTTTTACGAGTGTTCAACTTCGATCTCGGGCCGTTCATCCTTGGATTCATCCTCGGACCCATTTTGGAAGAACACTTCCGCCGCACCATGATACTGTCCGATGGATCGTTCATGATTTTCTTGCAGCGCCCCATCCCCCTCATCATCATGTCCTTGCTGATCATCGCGGTCGTCTGGTTCGCCTACGATTCCCGCCGCCGAAAGAAGCGCATGCTACCCACCATGGATCAGTATCAAGAGGCTGAGCGCACAATAGGCTCAACCGACCGGAAACACTGATCAGTTATGCATTTCGAGGTGTTGTCGCAAAAATTCGATGGCTGTTTCGACCTTTGCGCTACGGGTCCGGTCAGGCTGTTCAACTGCCACGATGGCGTTATGCGGCGTCGTATCGGCAACAGGAATGTAGCGCACTTCGCGACCATCGTAAGCGACATAGGAGGACGGAATCAGGTTGAAATAGGACCACCCCAAACCATGAGCCACCATAGAACGGACGGTCTCGTAGTTCGAGCTCGGCCACTGAATCTTCGGCGTCAAACCAACTCCGGCGATGGCTTCGGTGATCCGCTGCATCGAAGGTGGGATGTCCACGGGGATCAGCGGCTCATCAATAAGGTCAGCAAGATAGATCGACGACCGGTCCGCGAGGGGATGGTTCGCAGCAACCACGACATAGGGGTGGATTTCGTGCACCGTTGTGGTGGTGACCCCGGGGTGGGTTTGGCGTTGATACAGCAGACCGAGATCCGCATTGCCTCGACGAATGAAATCGTATAGCTCGGCTGGTCGCGATTCGGCAACTTCGATCGTCACCTGCGGGTGGTGTTTATGAAAGTGGGTGATCAAGGGCGGAACTACGTGCGGGGAGATCGACGCTGTAACTTCGAGACGCAACGTGCCTCGCATGCGCGACTGATCATCCTGCACAACCGCTGCGGCATCATTTACCGCGGCTATAACGCGCCTCGCGTATGGAATGAGCGAGTCACCAGCCGGCGTCGTCGTGGCTCGACGCGCTGGGGAGCGGCTTAGCAACTGGGCGTTGAGGCTCCCCTCTAACTGCTGCACCGCCATAGAGACGGCGGCTTGGCTTATGTGCAAGGCCCGCGAGGAGGCACTGATCGAGCCGTAGTCAACGACGGCGAGAAAGTACTCCAATTGGCGCACGGTGATATCAGACAATGTCGAAACTCCAGTGTGTGTGCAGCTAGTCGGTTGGCTCAACGAACGTGCTAGCTGCCATGACGATATTCAATTTTCACTATGGACATTCTTGGGCACACTCAAGAAGAACTCAATCTACAACGGTAAGGAGCCAAATTAAATGGACTTCACACAAGGCGAGCATCATCACGTGGTCACCCTTGGCACCGCAGGCGGGCCTCGGTTCTGGCGCGATTCTTCGAGAAAAGGCATCGCTACGGCGATAGTTGTCGAGGACGGTTTCTACCTGGTCGACTGCGGTCATGGTGTTGGCCGACAGCTGGAGCAGGCAGGGCTGCCGCTCAGCGCGCTGAAGGGCGTCTTCATCACCCACCTTCATTCGGACCACACGGTGGATCTGAATACTGTGGGCCTGTTCGGACTATATGAGTTGCAGGACCGTCTCGATCATCCGGTCCCCATCTTCGGACCTGGTGACCGTGGCGTGTTGCCGGCGGTCTCACCGCGAGCGAAAACATCTCCGCAACCAATCGCGCCTGAAAACCCGACGCCTGGTACACGCAGTATGTTCAATCAGTTGATGAGCGCCTACGCCACAAACTTGAACGATCGCATCATCGATTCACTGCGACCCTCGCCGTTAGATCTGTTCAATGCCCAAGACATCGACATTCCGGCCGAAGTGGGCTTCCACGCCAACGATCAGCCGGTGCCGCAGATGGCCCCGTTCGAAGTTTTCCGCGACGAGCACGTCGTCGTGACTGCCACGCTCGTGGAGCATCCACCGATTGCTCCCGCCTTCGCCTTCCGGTTTGACACAGCGCAGGGGTCAGTGGCGATATCAGGAGACACTACCTATACGCCTAACATGGTCACGCTGTCTCAGGGGGCGGGCCTGGTGCTGCACGAAGCCATCAACTTCGATTTCATTGAGCAGATGTATGCAGGCAAGCATGACGAGACCTCGCGCGCTTCTGTAGATCATCACTATAAGTCTCACACCTCGGTGCAGGACGCTGTCAGAGTTGCTCGTGAAGCCGGCGCGCACCGACTTGCGTTGCACCATCTGGTGCCCGAGTTTGATTCACCCGAACAGTGGACACGGTTCGCGGTCGACTACTCGGGTGAGTTCTTGATCCCGGACGACTTGGACGTCATTGGGTTCTCAGTGCCCGATGCCTGACGAGAGTGACGAGCGGCGGCTAGGCAAATTCAATACGAAGGCCCGTGGAACGTTGTTGTACGTTCCACGGGCCTCGTTGCACACTGCTCCGTGTTGTTATGCGTAGAAGCGCGAGAGGAAGGTCGCCACAACTGCTGGGCGCTCTTCTCCTTCGATCTCAATGGTGCCGTTGGTGACCAGGTGCAGGCCGTTGCCCTTGACTTCTTGGACATCCGCGACTTCAGCTTTCATGCGAATGCGTGCACCGGCTTTGACCGGGTTGGTGAAGCGCACTTTGTCCAGGCCGTAGTTGACCTTGGTTGAGACGCCGGTGACGTCGAAGAGTTCGGACCAGAATGGAATGATCAACGACAGGGTCAGGAAGCCGTGTGCGATCGGTGCACCGAATGGGCCTTCTTTGGCGCGTTCGACGTCGGTGTGGATCCACTGGTGGTCGCTGGTGGCATCAGCAAACGTGTTGATCATTTCTTGGGTGACGGTCGTCCATTCGGTGACCCCCAGGTCGGTGCCGGCAAGGTTGGCTACCTCGTCAAATGCAACAACGGTACGTGCGGTAGGTTCAGTCATGGTAATCAGAAGTTCCTTTGCTGTATTTCAGGTTAGACAAAAGCGCTCTGGCCGGTGATGGAACGGCCAACGATGAGCGCGTTGATTTCGTGTGTGCCTTCATAGGAATAGACGGCTTCGGCATCCGCATGGAAGCGCGCGACGTCGGTGTCCAGGGTGATGCCGTTTCCGCCGCATACTTCGCGGGCCAATGCAACGGTTTCACGCAGCTTTGATGCGGTGAACATCTTGGCCAGTGCCGAGTTCTCGTCTTTATAGACTCCGGCCCCTTGCTGCTCGGTAAGTTGCATGGCCATCGCAACGGATGCGGTGACGTTGGCAAGCATGGTCGCAAGCTTTTCTTGAATCAGTTGGAAGCCGGCGATGGGTTTGCCGAACTGTTCACGCTTGGTGGTGTAGCGGACCGCGGCCTCATAGGCGCCGGCCATCGCTCCCGTCGCAATCCATGACACATCGGAACGCATCAAGCGCAGGCAGCTGGCCACATCGCGGAACGAGTTAATGTTCTGCAACCGCGCCGCATCGTCCACCTGCACGTCGGTGTAGGTGATGTCAGCATTCTGCATGATCCGCAGCGAGGCTTTGTGACCGATTTTTTCCAATGTCACACCCTGCGCGTCGCGTGGCACGAGGAATGCTTTGACTTGATTATCGGCGGTATCGCGGGCGAACGTGCAGAGCACATCGGCACGGAATGCCCCACCGATCCAACGCTTTGCGCCGTTGATCGTCCAGGTGCCATCGGCATTCTGGGTAGCTGAGGTTTGCAGACCCTTGGCCACGTCAGAACCGTTCTCTGGTTCGGTCAGCGCGAAAACACCTTGGAGTTCATAGTTGACGATCTTCGGATCCAGTTCGGCAACCTGTTCAGCACTGCCACCTTGCGTGACGGCCGTGCGGAACAGCCCTGCCTGCGCGTTGAAGAACGTCGCGACGTTAGTATCACAGCGCGCGAGCTCGAAAGTGCGCATCGACTCGAAAATATCGCGAACCGACTCGCCGGCCTCGTGCAATGCAGACGGCTCCATCAGCCGCAAGGACTCCAAGGGCTCAATGATCTCTTCGGGGAACCGGTCTTCGTGCCACGCATCATTGAGATAGGGGTATACCTTCTCATCGAGCGTGTGACGCAGCTCGTCTAATGCGGCCTGCTCGGCCGCCGTCAAACGATCCGAGAAACCATAAACATCCCAGCTAGGTGTGCGACTCATGCAGCGTCACCGCCCTGGCCAAGACCCAACAGTTTGACCGCGTTGTCCTTGAGGATGAGCGGCCGAACTTCGTCCTTGATGGGCAGGTCATCAAACGCAGCCAACCATTTGGTTGGTGGGATGAGCGGGAAATCGGTCCCGAATAGCACCTTGTGCTTCAACACGTTATTCGACTGACGCACCAGCGATTCCGGGAAGTACTTCGGCGACCACCCCGAGAGGTCGATGTAAATATTCGACTTGTGGGTGGCGATCGAGTTCGCTTCGTCCTGCCAAGGCACGGACGGGTGGGCCATAATGATCGGCAGGTTCGGGAAGTCTGCGGCAACATCGTCAAGCAGCAGCGGGTTCGAGTACCGCAGTTTGAGGCCAGCACCGCCAGGTAGCCCGGCGCCCATACCGTTTTGCCCAGTATGAGACAGCATCGGCAAGCCAATTTCTTGCAGTGCTTCCCACAACGGGTAATACTGCCGGTCCGATGGATCAAACCCCTGAACTGACGGGTGGAATTTGAAGCCGCGAACGCCAAGTTCAGTGGCCTGACGCTGCGCTTCTTCGATAGCCGCTTTCCCGTTGCGCGGGTCAACCGAGCCGAATGGCAACAGCACGTCGTTATGACGAGCCGCACCGGCTACAACGTCATCGATCGAGTTGGGCAGGTGGCCCTCAAACTGCGTGCGGGCGTCCAAGGTGAACACGACCGCTGCCATACCGAGCTCTCGATATGTGTCAGCGATTTTATCGATCGAGGGCGTACGGTCTTCGGATTTGAAATACTTGGCTGATGCCTCGTAGAAGACTTCTGGCATGGGCTTGTGGCCCTGTTCGTCCAGCTCAATGTGGACGTGCATGTCCAACGCCGAGATGGCCGAAACATCAATATTGGATTCATAGACTGCCATGGATACCACCTAGGCCTTTGGCTGCAGCTCTGCTGGAAGTTCTGGCATCTTTTCGCCAACCTCCTGCAGGTTGTTTTCGATGACGGTACGCCCCTTCGATTGCAAAGCATCGTAGGTCCACCCGCCATCATTGAATTCAGTGGCAACTGGTTCTGGGTGGCTCCACACCTGGAGACGGTCGCCGCCCACACCGATGGCTTGACCGGAGATGTTCTGCGCTTCGTCAGATGCCAGGAATGCCACGAGTCCGGCAACGTCGGCAACCGGCCCGAAGCCCAGGTCTTTGCGGAAGAAGTCTGGCATGGCTTCGCCTGCTTTATCCGCTTCGATCGCAGCCGAGAAGAATGGCACAGTTTCGGTCATGGCGGTTGCAGCAACCGGAATGATGGCGTTGACGGTCACACCGGCGCGTTTCATTTCCAGAGCCCAGGTGCGAACCATCCCGACGATGCCGGCTTTGGCAGCGGCGTAGTTGGTTTGACCAAAGTTGCCACGTTGACCGGTTGGCGAACCGATGGTCACGATGCGACCTTTGACCTCGTTGTTTTTGAAGTAATCGTATGCCGCACGGACACACGTGAAGGTACCGCGCAGATGGACATTGATGACGGCGTCGAAGTCGTCGTCCGACATTTTGAGCAGGCTGCGGTCACGCAGAATGCCCGCATTGTTCACCAAAATGTCGAGCTGGCCGAACTCTTCCACGGCAGCATTGACGAGCTTTTCTGCGGTCTCAGTGGATCCGACGGCCGCCGTTACTCCAAAGGCCTTGCCACCCTCATCAGTGATGGACTGGACTGCGCGATTGGTCACGTCTTCATTCACGTCGTTCACGACGACGCTTGCGCCTTGGCGTGCGAGTTCTTGTGCGTAAGCTAGTCCTAGACCAGCTCCTGATCCCGTAACGATGGCTACTTTACCGTTCAGTGACATTTTGCCCCTCAATTCATTGTGAACTGGATACAAGTGTTAGTTGCATCTAGAAATAATTGTGAATAACACCTATTGTCTATCCCAACCTAGAATTTTGTAGATGTCAATAATTGATGGGAAAATGCTTCTATGAACGCCGAACTGTTAACAGCCAATGATCTCGATCCATCTCCCCTGCGTGAGACCGAACTGGTTCAAGAGGTCCAGTTTCTCACCGCCCGGCTTGCTGCTAAGGGCAACAGCCACGCGAATAAAATGTTGGAAACCGTGGATCTCAATGTTCGGCAGTTTTCGGTTCTTGCACTCGCCGCGTCATCATTGAAACCCACCCAGCGCGAGATGTCTGCTTTCGTTGCCCTGGATCCATCCCAAATCGTTGCACTCGTCGACGCGCTTGAAGATCGCGGCCTCGTGACCCGAGAAACCGACCGTAACGATCGTCGCTCCAAAAATATTGTGGCAACGCCGTCGGGCGAAAAGCTCTACCGCGAGGCACGAGCAATCACCATGGAAGCTGAAGACCACGTGCTCACCAACCTGACCTCAAGTGAGCGCGATCAGTTGCGTGAACTACTCATCAAGGCCACGCTGTAGCGTTCCTTGACTTGACGCCACGGGGGCACAGCTTGAGCGCTGTACCCCTTTTTCGTGTCGACTATTCGCCGTGTAGCTCGCGAAGCTGCGGCTTGCGCACCTTGCCGGATGCTGTACGCGGCATATCGTCGACGAAGACCACCGATTTTGGAATCTTGTATCGTGCCAGCTTGCCGTCAAGATAGGACAGCACGTCTTCTTCGGTGAGCTCGTGTCCTTCTCGAACCACAACCGCTGCGCGAGGCACTTCGCCCCACTTCTCATTGGCAACACCAAATACTGCTACCGATGCTATCGACTCCATTTGGGCGAGTTCTTGCTCGATCTGGGCCGGGTAGATGTTCTCCCCACCAGAGATGATCATGTCCTTGAGACGATCGGAGATAAACAGGAAGCCGTCGTCATCCATATACCCCATGTCGCCGGAACGGAACCAGGTGCCGCCGTCATCGGTAATGAAGGAGGATTCGTTGGCTTCCGGGCGTTCCCAGTAGCCGGAAATGACGTTCGGGCCTTGAATTTGAACCTCGCCAACCTCATTGGGTGGGAGTTCGTTGCCGTCAAAATCAGCAACGCGAATATGCGTGTGCATTTGCGGCAGACCGGCCGACCCCATTTTTTCGCGGGAATAGCGAGCCGGAAGCGTCGTTGCGCCCGGGGCGGTTTCGGTCATGCCGTATCCCATCGTGAAGCTCAGCCCGCGATCCTCATAGGTTTCCAAGATGCGCAGTGGGACTGCAGAACCGCCACACGTGAGATTGTGGAGCGAGGAAATGTCGGTGGTTTCCCAATCGGGGTGCTCGGCCAGCATTTGATACGTCGTGGGCACGCCAGAAATGTAAGTGGCTTTGTGCTGCTCAATAAGTTGTAGCGCGCGGCCCGGCTCAAATCGTGGCTCCAAAATGAGATGACCTCCCTTGAGGAACGTCGGCAGCACACCCATACCCAGCGCCGCAACGTGGAACATCGGTGAGATCATCAGGGCAACTTCGTGATTGCTGATGTCCATATCGGAGATGACGTTCAGCGCATTCCAGGTCATGTTGGCATGGCTGAGCATGGCACCTTTTGGATTGCCCGTCGTTCCCGAGGTATAGAGAATAATAGCCAGGTCATCGATGCCGACATTGACTTGCGGCCGAGTAGCGCTGGCGCCTTCGAGTACGTCGCCGTATTGCTCCACCGGAAGAGTCAACCGACCGTCTTCGGCAGGAACTCGTGAACCATCATCGACAACGATGACACGCTCAACATCGGTCTCCGCCACCCCCGCTGCCACCAGCGGCTCCATGGTGTGTGAGGCGACGAGTATTTTTGCCCCGGCATCATCGAGATGGAACGCGACTTCAGGGCCAGCTAAACGAGTATTGAGCGGTACGAAAACCGCGCCAATACTGCCCAACGCGAAGAGCGTCTCAAGAAATTCAACCGAGTTTTCACCCAAGAACGCCACCCGGTCGCCACGTTGAACACCGCGCTCCGACATGGCATTGGCCAAGCGGTTAATGCGTTCCGAGAACTGCTCGTAGGTCAGCTCCAATGTTCCCGCGGTAATCGCCATTCGACCGGCAGACTTTACTTCCCGTCGATGGATCCAATCGCCTAAACCGTGATTCGTCATCGCACTCCTTGCAAGCGTTTCTGTGTGAGCGGTCTCATATCACTTACATTTTGCCCCAAATCGTTGCTATTCGCAACGATTGCGAAAATAGATCATCTACCATCGAGGCAGACGGACACAGACTCTGGGCGGTGGTGTGCCGTAGGGTAGTTCAACCACCGGGCTTCACCTGCGGACCACACACCGACCGAAAGGGCCCACAGCATGAGACCGTCGCAGCAGCAAGTACCTAGCTCCGCCACCACAAGCAGTCTGGCCGAAGCCGAGAGGGGTGCGATCGTCTCGGCCTTACGCGCGGCAGGGATCTCCAACGTGGATGACTCGCGGCTGTCGCGCGGGATGTACTCTTCTGATGCCAGTCTCTATCGGGTGCTGCCGGAAGTGGTCGCCCTGCCGCAGCACGTCGATGAGCTCCACGCCCTTCATGAGGTGTCTCGCGACCTGAAAGTGCCGGTGACGATGCGAGGTGCCGGCACCTCGATTGCAGGCAACGCGGTGGGCGAAGGAATCGTCGTCGATACCCGAGATCTGAACCGCATCATCGACTTCGACCCGGTGGCACGTACCGCCAGGGTCCAGCCCGGTGTGGTGCACGCGGATCTGCAACGTGCGGTCGCACCACACGGGCTGCGCTTTGGTCCGGACCCGTCAACGCATTCGCGGTGCACTCTCGGCGGGATGATTGGCAACAACGCCTGCGGCTCGCGTGCCCTGGGATACGGTCGCACAGTCGATAATGTGCAGGCGGCACAGGTACTATTCGGCAATGGGGAAGTGGGTGACTTTGACTCTCGTCGCGGCCAGCCCGAGGGCTCCACGGCGGCGCGACTGATGGATTTAGCCGCAGAAAATCTTGCCCACATCCGTACGAGCTTCGGCCAATTTGACCGGCAAATCTCCGGCTACAGTCTCGAACACCTACTGCCCGAAAACCGCTCACGGATAGAACGCTTCCTGGTAGGCAGCGAGGGCACCCTGGCCACCGTGTTGGAGGCCGAAGTACAGCTGGTCGTCGATGAACCCGGCCGACTGTTGTTGGTGCTGGGCTATGACGCCATCAGTGAGGCCGCCGACGCTGTGCCCCATATCCTGGATGCTGCGCGCAGCGAATTCGGGCCCAATAGCCTCATCGCTTGCGAAGGCATGGACGCCCGACTCGTGGAGTTGGTCCGCTCGGCTGGCAAGCCCGTGCCGCAGCTGCCCAACGGACGCAGTTGGCTCTTCGTCGAAGCGACCGGGCAACAGGCCTCCGCGATATTGAAGACGGTCAGCCACGCCGCACAGGCCATCGACACCCGAGTCATCGGCGATGCCGCCGAGGCAGCAGCACTGTGGAAAATCCGCGAGGACGGTGCCGGCCTGGCCTCAATCAGCCTGCCCACCCCGGCACATGCCGGGTGGGAGGACGCAGCGGTCCCGCCAGAGCACTTGGGTGCCTGGATGCGTGACTTCGAAACGCTCATGCAGGACTTCGGACTCCACGGCTACCCTTACGGACACTTCGGGGACGGTTGCATCCACTGCCGAATCGATTTCCCCTTCCACCACGGAGATCCAGCCAGCATCGAGGTCTTCCGCGACTTCATGCTTGCCTGCGCCGAAAAATTAGCCGTCTACGGTGGGTCCATCTCCGGGGAGCACGGCGACGGCCGGACGCGCTCCGAGTTACTGCCATATATGTACGACGCGACGTCATTGGACCTCTTCGCGCAAGCGAAACAGATTTGCGACCCAGACAACCTGCTGAATCCCGGTATCATCACGGCCCCGCAAGCCGAAAGTACCGCTGCCGGACCAGCCACCGGGGTGGCAAACTTCACCGACGATATCCGTCCGACCCAGCCCAATGTGCCACTCCCCTGGCCCGGCTTGAAACTCCCCCACGACGATGGAGACTTTGGCACCGCAGTCCACCGTTGCACCGGCGTGGGCAAGTGCGTGGCCCCGCACACCACCGGGGTCATGTGTCCCTCCTATATCGCCACCAGAGATGAGAAAGACTCCACCCGCGGTCGCGCCCGCATCCTGCAGGAAGCCATGGACGGCACCCTGGTCAAGGGACTCAGCGATCCGTCCGTACATGAAGCCCTGGATCTGTGCCTGTCGTGCAAAGGGTGCGTTTCAGACTGTCCCACCGGCGTGGATATGGCCACATACAAAGCCGAGGCCCTGCACCAGAAGTACGACCGCAATGACGAGGGCAAACCCCGGCGCCGACTCCGACCGCGGACACACTATTTCCTCGGACGGATTCCCATCTGGGCCAAGTTGGCGGCCCCGGTAGCACCGCTGGCCAACCTCGCGATAACGGTGCCTGTGATAGCCGCTGTTGCAAAGTGGGTGACGGGGATCGATCCGCGGCGCTCGGTTCCAAAATTTGCCAATCGAACGCTGCGTCGCAGTTCCAAAAAATCCGGCTTCACTGCACGCCAGAGCCAGACGAACCAGGACCAGCCCGATGTGTGGGTGTGGGCCGATTCATTCACGAACCATTTCTTCCCGCAATCTGGACTGGCGGCCATCCAATATTTGGAGTCGCAGGGACTGGACGTCCGACTCATCGACGAGAGCGCTTGCTGTGCCCTGCCGTGGATCACCTCAGGCCAGCTGGATCAAGCCCGAGGCCGAATTGAGAACGCGGTCAGTACCCTGGCACCATATGTGGACTCGCAGGTGCCAGTGATTGGGCTGGAACCCAGCTGTGTGGCCACGCTGCGCAGTGACGTACAAGAGCTCTCCGACTCCCCGCAGGCTAAAACGGTCGCCGACGGGGTCCTAACTTTCGGGGAACTCCTGACCCGGCTGGTGCAGGAAGACCGCGTGAAGCTACCTGACTTGTCCAGACTGGATGTGGTGGCCCAGCCGCACTGTCACCAGTCGTCGATCATTGGGTGGGATGCCGACCAGACCCTGTTGGAACAGGCCGGTGCCACGGTCACCAAGGTTGCCGGGTGCTGCGGGCTGGCCGGTAATTTCGGCGTCGAAAAGGGCCATTACGAAACCTCCGTGGCGGTGGCCGAGTCCTACTTGTTGCCTGCGGTCCGCGCTCAACGCCAACGCCAGGAAGCTGCAGACAACAATACTGTGGTGCTTGCCGATGGCATGTCCTGCAGAATCCAGTTGGACGATCTGGCCGATGTTCCGGCCATTCACCTGGCCGAACTGCTGGCCGAAAGAGCGCATACTCCGAAGTCACCCTAGGATGAGAAGGCGCTCGATACGTCAGAACGTTCAGCCGAACACGTCGAGCTCATTCCCGTCGTTCAGACACGTACCGCGGTTAGCGGCGAATCCCAGCCAGTGCGTCACGGTCGATTTCTTCCTGGTTTTCCACGTACGGCGTGCCGTGAGTGTGGAAGGTTGGCACGGTCTTCATGCCCCACGCCTGGCCCTTGGCACGTTCGGCTTCAGACCAGTTAACAACGGGTTGATCCGGATTCAGGATCAGGCGTGCACCGGCATTGGCGAACTCGATCCGGTTGCCGCCCGGCTCCCAGACATAGAGGAAAAACGTCTGGTTGATCGCGTGCTTATACGGCCCGTATTCGATATACACGCCTTCTTCCAGGAAGAAGTCTGCAGCTTTGAGTATGTCCTCGCGAGTGTCGGTGGCAAACGCCAGGTGGTGGAAGCGCCCACGCTCACCCGTCCAGTCGTCAGAGTAGACGACGTCGTAGGATTTTTGCGCGAACCGGAACCACCGGGCCGCATAGCCGCCCTCATCCAGTTCGACCTGCTCAGTTTCACGCGATTTCATCACGCTCTCCCAGAAGTCACCGGCAGCATTCACATCGGAGGCCAAATAGTTAATGTGATCCAAGCGGCGGGCATTGACCCCGCGCCCAGGATAGCGGGACGCCTGATTTTTCAGCGCTGGTCGGTCTTCGTCGTCGACAACATAGAGCGTGGTGTCGTAGTAGATGCCGAATTCGTGACCGTCCGGATCCTCAAACTCGTACCAAGCGCCGATGCCGACTTCCGGTTCGCGCCAGCCTTTGCCAAGTCCGGTTGCCTCGATGGCTGCGACGCGACGTTCAAGTGCCTCAGGGCTGGTGGCTCGCAGCATCGTTCGACCGACACCGTTGGTGTTGGACGCGGTCAGCTTGATCGAGTAGGTTTCGTACTCATCCCAGCAGCGCAAATACGCAGAGTTGCCGATGCGTTCGACTTCGCGCATCGCCAGCAGTTCGTTGAAGAACCACAGGCTCTCATCGAATGTTGGGGTCAGGATTTCTACGGCGCTGATGTGCGCCAGGTCGAAGTTTTCTAATTCAGCCATGGTGATTCCTTACTCTCGGTACTGCAGTCCCTTGGCAGCAAGTTTTTCCCGCATGCCATATACGTCTAATCCCAGCTCACCTGCGGCCAACCGCTCGCGCACGCTAGCTTCCTTGGCCTCCCGCGCTTTGGAAGCCTCCGCAACCTCGGCCACGTTCTCGCGCGGCACGACAACTACCCCATCGGCGTCGCCCACCACCACGTCACCCGGATTGACGGTCGCATTGGCGCAGTTGACCGGGATGTTGACCGAACCGAGCGTCTCTTTTACCGTACCGCGCGCATGGATAGCCCGCGCAAAGACCGGGAAATCCATCTCGGCTAGCTCCGCGGTGTCGCGCACCCCGCCATCAATGACCAGCCCGGTCGCACCGCGAGCGCGGAAGGACGTTGCTAAGAGGTCGCCGAAGAAGCCAACGTCCGTCTCGGTGGTGCAGGCCGCCACGACGATGTCACCCTGCTGGATTTGTTCAGCCACAACATGCAGCATCCAGTTATCACCGGGTTGCAGTAGCACCGTGACCGCGGGGCCACAAAGTTTTGCCCCGTCGTACACCGGACGTAAATATGGTCGCATGAGACCGACTCGGCCCATGGCTTCGTGGATGGTCGCGGTGCCGTAGTTGCTCAAGGCTGCGACATCATCGGGGTCTGGGCGGTGGACGGCCGTGTGGACTACGCCAAGGTCATACATGTGTTGCTCCTTGCTTCTACCGGTTCTGTGCCTTGAGGCGGCGATCCAGACGCGGGTGAATCTTGCGGGCGGTGTCTTCAAAAATGGACTGCCGTGATGCATCGGTCAGGTCGGCTGCCTGAATATAGCGCACGGTATCGTCGAAGAAGTGACCGGTCGTTGGGTCTTCGGTCCGCACCGCTCCGATCATTTCCGAGGCGAACATGATGTTTTGATGTGGAATCACCTCGAGCAGCGTATCGATGCCCGGCTGATGGTAGACGCAGGTGTCGAAGTAGACGTTGTTCAGCAGGTGATCTTCCAGTTGCGGCTTATCCATCATCATGGCCAGACCGCGGAAGCGTCCCCAATGGTAAGGTGCGGCTCCCCCACCGTGCGGGATGATCATTTTCAGTTCAGAGAAAGTGGAGAACAAATCGCCTTCCAGCAGCTGCATAATCGCGGTGGTGTCGGCGTTGAGGTAGTGCGCGCCGGTGGTGTGGAACGCTGGATTCACCGACGTCGAGACATGAACCATGACGGGCAGTTCGTGTTCGATGAGCTTTTCATAGACCGGGAACCAGTGTTCATCGGTCAGCGGCGGTGAGGTCCAGTGCCCGCCAGAAGGATCCGGATTCAGATTGACCGCGACGATGTCATGTTCGGTGACACAGCGCTCGAGCTCATCAATGACGGTCGCGGGGTCCACTCCCGAGGATTGGGGCAGCATCGCCGAGGGTACGAAACGGCCCGGATAGAGTTCCGAGACCCGTCCGATGAGATCGTTGCAGTGCCGCGCCCATGCAGACGAGACCTCAAAATCCCCTGCATGGTGCGCCATAAAGGAGGCTCTGGGAGAAAACACCTGCACATCAATGCCACGCTCATCCATCAGGCGCAGCTGATTGGCCTCGATCGAATCTCGGATCTGGTCGTCGGTAATCACCGGACCAGCTACCGCCGGCGGTTTACCGCCATCAAGCGCTGCCAACTGTTCATCCCGCCAGGCACCCAGCGGCTCCGGTGCCGTGGTGTAATGCCCGTGAATATCAATGATCAATATATGTCCTTCCGCTAAAAAACGGCTCTCCAAAAAATTCGGTCTAGGCCTCGGGATCCCATACCGTGTGCGGCACGAAGACCTCACCACGGCTCAGCAACCTAGCGGTACGCGTGTTGCCTGAGGCCACCACCGCACCGGTGTCATCGAGATCCAGCGACGTTTCAAAAATGCCGGATGGATGTTCGATGCCGAGCGTTTGCTGTCGGCCCGTACCGGCAGTGCCCACTTCGGCTGCGACGGAGCCTTCCATCATCAGGGCGGTAGCCACGGTCACCGCAGCGAGTACCCCGATCGATTCGTGCACCCGGTGTGGGATAAAACTCCGCGTAGACAATGCCCCACCGGCCATGGGCGGCGACACCAAGGTCATTTTTGGATACGATGCTTCCGTCACGTCACCAAGGCCCATCCGCTCTCCAGCCAGCAGGCGGAGCTGCTCGACGCGCTGCTTGAGCTCGGCGTTATCGCTGAGCTCAGCGACCGATTCATAGCCGCTGACGCCAAGATCTGTGGCACGGATAATCACTAAGGGTTGGCCGTTATCTATCAACGTCACCCGATAGGTGTCGCCGCCCACGGCTAAGTCATCACTCACGTTTCCCGTTGGCAGCAGTGCCCCGGTCAATGATCCTGCAGTATTGAGGAACCGAATCTCCACTGGTGATGCAGCGCCCGGCACTCCGGCAATGGCCGTGTTGCCCGAATACTGGACAAAGCGGTGCCCGTCGAACTCGGGGGTGTGAATGGTAATGCGTGCGATGAGCCCCGTATTGGTGGTTCGCACGACGGCTTCGGTGACATCCTTTTCGGGTTGCAATAAACCTGACTCCACCGCAAATGGCACCACTGCCGCCAGCATATTCCCGCAATTGGCACTCGTCTGAACAGTCTCGCCATCAGTCTGAAGTTGCGCAAAGGTGAAATCGAGATCAACACCGTCGTACTCGGAGCACTCCACAATCGCGGCCTTGGAAGTCAGCGGATGTCCGCCACCAACACCGTCTACCTGCAGGGGATGCGGACTGCCCATGATCGCCAGTAGCACGGCATCACGTAGCTGTGGGTTGCGTGGCAAATCAACTGCCCGAAACATGGGGCCGCGCGAAGTACCGCCCCGCATGAGGTGAAATGGGATCGCTGTTTGATCCCCAACGCGACGCACTGCACGAGAGCTCATGTTCTTCCTTTACTGTGGGTGTCCTCACACAAGACTATCTGCCAACAAGATTGTTTACAATATTGTTCATGCTTTTGTTGAGTATCTAGCTCCGGTGACTATCATGGAGTCAACGGCAAGCATTCCCTCAGCCATTGGAGACCGGCTATGGCAAGCAACGCATCGCAGGCAACCGAGACAAAAGAAGCACTATCGCTAACAGATCGGTTGCGACAAGATATCGTCACGGGCAACCTGGTCCCGCACCAGCGCCTGGTTGAAACCGATGTCGCAGAGGAACATGGCGCATCTCGTGGCGAGGTTCGGCTTGCGCTCAATGAATTAATCACCGAGGGTCTGGTCGAGCGCATCCCCAATCGAGGTGCACGGATCCGGAAGGTCTCCCGGCAAGAAGCACTTGAGATTACCGAGGTTCGTGGTGCGGTTGAGTCATTGTGCGCGCGGAAGGCTGCAGAGAAAATCAGTGATGAACAAGCCCAAGACTTGCGCGATATTGGTACGCAGATGGAAACGGCAGTCGAACGCGGTGCTCGCGATGAGTATTCAAACCTCAACCGTCAGCTGCATAATTTCATCATCGAGATCGCTGAGCAACCGACAGCTGCTCAGACCATCAGACGCTTACGCGGCCAGGCGATTCGGTATCACTTTCAGCTCTCCACCCAGCCGGATCGACCACAGGTGTCGCTACCGCAACACTTGGCCATCATTGAGGCCATCTGCGCACGCGACTCGGAGCTTGCTGCGACCGCGATGCATGCACATCTAACCTCTGTCACTCAGGCAATTGCTGACTCAACCAGCGTCTAACGTCTCGGATGAGCCCGCCGCACCCAGAAGCGCCAGACCGTCTTGTGCCCATTCGATCTCGGCCTCAGCCTGCTTGAGAATACCCTCGTAGGCGAAAATTTTGAAACGCGTGATTCTGGCGTGCTCAGCGTGCGGGTACCGCGCAAGTCTGCGTTGATGAACTTCAGTCGTCCCCTCTCGGAGCTCCTGCATCTGATATTCTACGTCGGCAGCAACCTGGCGGTAATGCACCAGGTGTTCTTGCAGGCTACGTCGAGCATCCGCGTCTTCAGCGAATTCAAAGTACGCTGCCCGGAGCCGCATGTCATTGCGCTCTGGTCGATAGGTGACAGGCTTTTCCTGCCAAGCACGCAGATAGACCATACCCGCGTCAGTAATCGCGTACTCGGTTTTCGTTGCCCCTTTGGAACCCCACGGCACCGGGTAACCGGTGATGAGCTCTTCCGCCTGCATTTTCTTCAATTCCGGATAAATTTGCGAATCTGGGGCATGCCACAAAAACCCCACCGAAGAGTGGAAGTTCTTAGCGAGGTCGTATCCGGTATGTGGACCCGACGACAAAAGGGTAAGCAGTGCAGATCGTAAACTCATGGTGACCGTAGTGTAATCGAGACAGTGAGCGGCGAAGCGCTATGGAAGAGACGTCGCGGCCGCATCCGGCTGGATACGACCGCGACGAGAAATGAGGTTTAGGCTGTGCGCCATCCGGTCTGGTATGACTCACGCGCAACCGTCGAGTACGGCACCGGTGAGACAACAGCACGAACCGTTTTTTGCTCGTGCGGTTCGACCGAGAGTTTGGCTGAGCCACCATCCGGCTCGCCCCAGGTGACGGAGAGCTCTGCACCTTCAGGCACGTTGGCATCGACGGTGGCCAGCGACAGACCGCGCCGCTCATTTGCGGTGTAGCCGGTAAACATCGAGACCCCGACGACGTTGCCGTCCGCGTCGGTGACCTTGTCGTAGTTGGAGGCGCCGTAGTTGGCCAGTGGGAGGTCAAAGAACTTGTAGTTCGGGCCGTCAACGTTCAGCGGTGCTGCGACAACTTCCTTGAGGTCGTCGGCGTTCCATTCCAGGGTGACTTTGCGACGCTGTTTGTCTTTGTCGATGGCTTCCAAAGCGTTTCGGCCGATGAAGTCGTGATCGTATTTCACGAAGGAACCGTAGCCAATCTCCCAAGGATTCACATAGTAGTCTTCGATGTTGTCGGAAATGAATGAGCCGGCCAGTGGTGCGGTGGCCTCGTAGGAGTCTGCTCCCAGCCATTCGCGGTAGCCCTTTTCCGCTGCGCCCGAGTAGATGCCCGGCAGTGGGGACGGGATCCAACCGGATTCCAAGGTGTTCGTCGCATAGGCACGTGAGCCGACTGGCAGCAGACCGAATTCAGCACCTGCTTCGATGATCGCATTGCGTACGCGGGCGTGGTGTTCGTAGGGACCATAGATTTCCAGACCCGGAGCACCAGCCATGCCATGACGCAGAGTGCGAACCTTGAGTCCATCGATGTTCATGTGGGACATGCGGAAGAACTTCAGTTTTTCGACTTCAGCGCCATTGAGCTTGTTGATAACATCCCAGGCTGCGGGGCCCTGAATCTGGAAGCGGAAGAGTTCGCGGGAGACGGCATCACCATAGGGACGTGATGGGGAACGACGGTCCACCTGCAGATCAAGGTTCTTATAGTCACCTGCTTCGGCGTGGTACATCAACCAGTTGGTGACGGGCGCACGGCCGACGTAGGTGAATTCGTCTTGTCCCTCACGGAACAGGATGCCGTCACCAACCACGGCACCAACCGAGGACACCGGCACATACTGTTTGGCCATGTCGATCTCGAAATTTGCCACCGAGTTGATGGCGGTGTCCGAAATCAGGTTGATCGCGTCGGAACCGGACAGGAATACCTGGTCCATGTGGTGCGACTGGTCGTAGAGCACCGCAGCGTCACGCCAGGCGCGCTGCTCGTTGATCCAGTTACCGAAATCCGCTGGAACAACCGGGTAAATGTAGGAGCCGGTTTGTGCATTGCGTAGCAGATCGACCGCGGATTGTTGGTTGAGCAGGTCCTGAAGAGAGTTTGCCATCATGGCACCTTTCGTATCGTTAGAGGTTTTCAGTAAAGTCTTTGGCCCATTCGGCGGTGTTCGTGATCCCGCCGAATGTGTAGAAATGGACGCTAACATCGCCCTGGAAATTGGTTTCCTGGGTCGTAGAGGCCAGCTCGTTGAGGAATTTATCTGGACCGGCAGTGCCGATCAGGTTGGTAAGCGAAAAGCCGTATTTCAGGGCAACGCCTGCCGATGCTCCTACCCCGAAACGCTTGGCGAATTTGAGTAGTCGACGAATCCCCGCGGGGCCTGGCACACCAATGCGTACCGGGGCGGTGATGTCTTTGGCGGCCAGGTCGTTGAGCCATGCGGCGACAGGGTCGATGTCAAAGCCAAACTGGGTGATGATACCCGAGGATAGATTCTGCTCGGTCAGGGCGGAGAGCTTATGTTGGGTTTCACGCAGAAAATCGTCATCGGCCATGTGCTGATGGCCTTCCGGGTAGCCAGCAATCGAGACTTCTTCGACACCAAACTCAGGAAAAACACCTGATTCAATCATCTCCAACGCGGAACCATATGGCCCCATCGGTTCTGCTGGGTCGCCACCAACCGCGAAAACATGCTTGGCTGCATCGACGTCGGCGAGTGCCTGAAGAAATTCTTTCAGCTCGGCTTCACTTTCGATGCGACGTGCCGAGATGTGCGGCACGGGAACGAATCCGAGATCTTTGACGGCCTTGGCCGCAGTCACCCGCATATCGAGATCCTCGTTGCCAAGAAACGTCACGTTGATCCGAGTGCCTTGAGGCAGCAGCGGTGCTGCCTCACGCACAGCATCGACGTCTTTGCCGGTCATTTCTAGGGAAAAGTCGTGCATCAACGCTTGAGCTGACGTGTCAGTGCTTGAGGGGGACATTGGAAAACCTCGCTTATTGTTGGAGCAGAATTGCCCCAAATCGATGTCGCACATCACACACTATCTATGTACATAGTGAGTTGCAATACTTTTGATAGAAATTCTTGCACTCATGAGAAGAGCCACCCGCTCCCATTAGGGATCGGGTGGCTCCTTTCACTCGATATTCGGCTTAGCGGCTATGCATCCTCGTGCAGCAGTTCGTCGATGTTGACAGCTTCATCAATCAGGCCCGTCTCTTCGGAGAGCTCAATGATGCGTTGGATCGAGTCACGGGTCACCTGTTGTGGGAACTGCGGCATCGTCAGCTCGTCGACAACCTCTGGCTCGATCTCCGTATACTCCGACAGAATCGCTTTGGCATCATCGGGATTATCCTCTGCGTATTGCTGCGACTCTTTCATAGCGGCAATGAACGCATCGACGGTTTCTGGATCTTCTTCAATACGTTCCGTTGACGCGAAATATGCGGCAATGGTCAGATCCTCGATCGGCTCGGCGTAAGGCGAGTAAATTTCGCGCGCACCAGTGTCCATGGCCATGGTCGCAAACGGCTCGACTGCCATGATGGCATCGACGTTGCCGGATTCAAGCTGACCGATCATATCCGGGAAGGCCACTTCGACAAGATCCATAGAATCACGATCGCCACCCTCTTGCCGCATGCCTTCCTTCAAGACCGTGTCGTTGATGTTATTCAGCGTATTGACGGCCACCCTATCGCCCTCGAGGTCAGCGATGGATTCAGTGTCTGAGTCTTCAGGCACCAGTAACGACGAAAAGTCATCCCCCGCTTCACCGGTAGTTTGTGGCCCCGGGGCCACAACCTGTAATGGCAGCCCCTGAGCTTGCCCAATGACTAATGACGTGATGTTGGAAAATCCGAAGTCAAAATCGCCTGACTGTACGGCCGGGATGATCGCAGCACCCCCCTGGGCAAGCGTCAACTCGACATCGAGGCCATGCTCTTCGAAGATTCCTTCTTGCACACCGAGATAAATCGGCGCTACGTCAACAATGGGAATCACCCCGATGGACACCTCGGTGAGCCCGCCATCCTGTGCCGCCTCGTCACCTCCGGCTGGGGCTTCTTCGCCCCCACCACAAGACGTAAGTACCAGTAAGCCTGCAGCCGCAGCTGCAGCAAAACTGCCACGCAATCCAAGTTTTTTCATCATGTTCTCCTCTTGCAGGTGTGAAACCTCAGCATTGTGTGAGGTATATCACAAGAGTATGTTTACTTGCATGTGAACGTCAATAGTTTTGCAAATAAACGCTTTTAGGCTTGAGCTTTGGCTGTGTCTGGGCGGAATCCTTCTTTGGCGAGTTGGATTTGTTCGTAGACGTGGTGGCGCAGTTCGCTGAAGCGTTGCGAGGAGCGGGTTTCTAATTGGTTGCGTTCAGTGGGAAGGTCGATTTTGATGTCTTGTTGGATCACGGTTGGTGAGGAGGACAGGATGACCACACGCTCGCCGAGGTAGACGGATTCGTCGATGTCGTGGGTGACGAACAGTATGGTGATGCCCAGTTGGCTCCAGACGCGTCGGACGAGGTCTTCGAGGTCAGCGCGGGTTTGGGCGTCGACGGCGGCGAATGGCTCGTCCATGAGTAACACTTCTGGTTGATAGGCCACTGCGCGGGCGATCGCGACACGTTGTTGCATACCACCCGAGAGCTGCCACGGATAAGACCGTGGCACGTGATCCAGGCCGACAGCTTGCAGGGCTTCGTCGACGACGTGGTTGCGTTGGGCTTTGTCCGTGCCTTGGACTTTCAAGGGCAATTCGACGTTTTCTCGTACCCGCATCCATGGATACAGGGAGCGCCCGTATTCTTGGAAAACCACGGCCATATTCTTCGGCGGCCCCGTCACCACATTGCCAGCCAAGGTGACTTCGCCAGCGCTTGGTTCTAGTAGTCCGGAGATGGCCTTCAACAGTGTGGTTTTACCGGATCCTGAGGGTCCGACCAGGCAAGTGAGTTCGCCTTTGGGTAGGTCGAAGGTCAGGTTGCGCACGGCTTCAATGTCGCCGCCATCGGTGTGATAGATCTTTTTTAGGTTCCGCACCGATAGTAGCGCTTCGCCATCGGGCAGGGTGTGGCCAACTGGTAGTTGACCGTCTGGTGTCTCGGCGGTGCTGCCCTGGTTGATCACCGGGTTGTGGTCTTGGGGTGGAGTCGTCATAACAAGTATTTCCTTTACAACAGAAGTTCAGTGAGCTTGCGTGTTAGCCGGCGTTTTCCATCTCGCGCTGTCCGTGATACCACTTCAAGACGTTGCGCTCGACGATTTGGAAGATAAACGACATGATGACACCAATCAACCCCAGCACCACGATGCCTGACCACATTTCCGGGATCGCAAAGGACCGCTGGAACTGAATAATGGTGTAACCAAGGCCTGCCGAGGAGGCGAACATCTCAGAGATCACCATCAAAATCAGCGCAATGGACAGCGACTGACGGATACCAGCCATGATCTGGGGCATCGCAGAGGGCAAGATCAGATACCGGATCCGAGCGAACCCATCGATGCGATAGGTATGCGAGGTATCAGATAGGACTTCGTCCATCGACCGCACACCTTCCACGGTGTTGAGCAAAATCGGCCAGACCGCGCCCAGCACGATGACTGCGATTTTCATGTCGTTGCCGATACCGATCAGCAACATAAACACCGGGATCAACACCGGTGGCGGAATCGCACGGAAAAACTCCATGACCGGCTCGGTCAACTGGCGCAGCCAGCGGAAGGAACCAATCAACAACCCCACTACGATGCCCAGCACGATCGACAATAGGATGCCGGCCAACAGGTTGGTCACCGAGGGCAAGACATCCGACAGCATCCGGCCCCAGGTCCAGGTCGTGCTGAAGGCATTGGTCATTTGTTCCAGCGTGGGAACAAAGAAACTCGTCGACTGGGCAGACCAGACAATCCAAGCGGCGATGAGCAGCGCTGGCAGGCCCAAAATGTACAACATGGTTTTGATGTAACGCATTATTTGACCTCCGAGCGGACCGAGGTGTGCCAGGACAGGATGCGACGCTCAACCGCTCGCACGACCATGTTGATTATGACACCCAATAGACCGGTTGCTAGCACCAGTGAGTACATCGACACATAGGCCCCACCGGACTGTGCCCGAGCAATCTCGGCACCCAGACCTGGGGTCCCGATGATCAACTGGGCAGTAATGGCCAAAATCAGTGCGACCGCCGCAGCCAAACGAATGCCCGTCATCAAATACGGCAACGCGGTGGGGAAAATGACATACCGAATCCGATTGACCATCCCCAACCCATAAGATTTGGCGGTATCCATGGCCACCGAATCCACATCCGCGACCCCGTAGAGCACCTGAATCAGCACCTGCCAAAACGAGGCGTAGACAATGAGGAGCAGCGCGGATTCAATACCAACACCAAAGATCAGCACCGCCAACGGAATCAGCGCTACCGAGGGCACTGGACGCAAAAACTCAATCGTCGAGTTCGTAGCCTTACGCAAGAAATTCGACGAACCAATGATGAACCCAAGGATTGCTGCCGAGACAACAGCGATGACCATGCCAATCGCCCAGGCCCGCATGGTATCCCACACCGCAACCCAGAACACCTGATCGGTGAACTTCTCCAACAGATCGGCAATGGCCGCCGAGGCGGGCGGCATAAACCGCTCATCAACAACCCCCAGCACAGGTAACAGCTCCCACGCCACAAGAAACAGCAGCATCCCCGCCACGCCTAGTAAACGGTTGGTCCAGGTACGGCGTCGTTGACGCACAGCACGCGCCTGCCCCGTACTGGTTTTCCGTCCGGTCGCACCGCGCTGGGCCGTCGAGACCGCGGGCGCACCAGGATCTGGACGGGTCGATGTGTCCAATCCAGCCGTGCGATACCCGGCAGGTAGATCATCACCCCCACCGGCCTCAACCCGGTGCAAATCCCGGGCTTGCCGCTGGCGATCCACCGCCTCATCATCGCCCGGCGCAGGCCCCCGCGAAGGGTCGCGTTGTGTCATAAGTTTCTCCACTCAGGTGTGCAAGTTGAGTTTGATGTGTGCCGTAGTTTCACCTCATCATATGTGAAGTGCGCCACTTGAACTAAGCGTAACCCGCGCCCCTAGATGATTCAAGCTAGCAATCGTTTTATTACTCAATGATTCCGTTGGAGTCACAGACATGAAAAGCCCGGGTGGTCATGCATCGTGAATGACCACCCGGGCTTTTCACGCCAGGCATATGACTTAGCAGGCCACGCTACGCTCCAAAGAAATCTTCCTGCGTCGCGCTTGGGTGCTTAACCAACGGTGTGCCCTTCGCTTCCATATGGGCAAATCATTAAGAAACCCGACAAGATTTAGTGCAGCTCGTCGAGGCCATTAAGGTTTAATGGCTCTTCGCAATTAAGGGTCTCGATCGGGTTTTGGATCTGAATGGTCTATGAAGCTTCTATGGACGTCATGCCCTTGATCTAGTCCGAGGCTTGGTTGAGGTGACGGTGGATGCGGCGGGCGAGATAGCGTTTCGGGCACCATCGAATCTCCCGGTCGGTTTTTCCTTGGGCGCGTCGTTTCTTGATGTAGGGCCGGGTTTCTGGGTCATGGATTGTTCGGTGCACGCCGATGATGTTCAGTGCGTGGTTGAGTTGGCGATCACCTCCGCGGCTGAGTCGGTGCCTCGCGGTTTTTCAGAGGAGGCAGGAATTGGATTGACTCCGGCCAACGCGGCGACTGCAGCTTCCGAACGCACTCGCCCCAGATGAAACCATGCGGTGTTGACAACAGCAGCGTTGACGAGGCCAATGCCGATTTCTTCCAACAGGACTGCAGCTGGTGTGCTGCTTCCAAAATTGTCACGATTTGAGCTAGGGGCTGTCCTTGACGTCACTGTCAAAAGCGGTAAGTTGTTTCGCCAAACAGATCGCTTCAGCCCGGGCCGTTGCGAGAGCTATCGTGACTGCTAGTCTGTCTTTGCAACGATAACTGCCATGCGCTTCGTGCTGTAAAGGCGAACGCTATCAAGGCGAATTGTCGTTCGACCACCCAGTAAATCAGCAATGGCAAACCCAGCACTTGCGACATGTCAATCAGTACTGAAAGCTGGGTAATTGCGTAGGTCGCCACCCTCATGGAGACGCGCTGCCATAGCTCTCCACGCACAGGCCACGTCGCTCCGTAAGGCAACAAAAACGCCATCCCCGGAGATGCACGCTCTGCTAAGAGCCGTTGCGACTCAACCAGGTCCACACAATAAACTGTGCCAGCCCGGCCATCTGTGGTCTAGCGTACTTTCGCGCCCTGGACAACCAGCGCACCAAAAATCTTCTGTCGATCTTCGGCATTGGCGTTGGCCTCTTCAGGATGCCACTGCAAACCGACCACCCACATTTTTCCTCTGTGCTCAACACCTTCGATCGTGCCGTCGGGAGCATACGCAGTAACGTCTAGTCCCTCACCAGTTTCATCTATTGACTGGTGGTGGGAACCCCGAACACTTATGTTCTGTCGTCCCAAGACCTTGGCGATCTTCGAATTTGGCTCAAGGTCAAGACGTTCGTCAACGAAACCCGCCTGATCCTCTGACCTATGGCCGTCAATGTGTTGCAGAATGCTACCGCCCAACGCGACATTCAACAGTTGTGAGCCTCGGCAAATTCCTAGGACCGGTGCATCACCGTCGATAGCACGCTGCAGCGAAAGCAAGCAGAATTGATCTGCATTGGCGTCCACTCCGACCATCTTCTCATCTACATCGGCATCAGAGAAGAAGCCTGGATGCACATCTGCCCCACCGAGGTAGATAAAGGCATCAATATCTTCGTGCCAGATCGTTCCTGTCGCCTGTCGCGCTTGGTCAGAGCTGTCTATAACGACTGGTCTTCCGCCAGCATTCCGGACTTCCTGTACCGAAACCAGCGTAAGATCATGCATAGCCTGTATTTCAGACTCGCCGAAATCCGGGGACCACAGCGCCACAATCACAGCTATCGCGGGTCGTTCATCGAGGACACAGTCTTCGTCAATTTGGTAATCGGCCAGTGTGTATCGCCGGTGCGCTTCAACGTTCAAAATTATCTCCTTCGATCTGCACTCGATGAACGCTTGTTGACTCCGACCAGAGTGGTCACAGCATGGGACCACTTCTAACCCAGGTATTACCCTATGCGCATCACGTCGCAAATGAAGAATGGAGCCCACAATTAGCAAACTCCATCCCTCTTGCAGCTACGACTCAAAGACGGACAACTTTCTTATTCATAAACTCTTCTATCCCCAGTGGTCCAAGTTCACGCCCTATGCCTGATCGTTTCACGCCGCCAAATGGCAAGTCTGGCTGTGAACCGCCCGCTTCATTAAAGAACACCATGCCCGTTTCGATTTGGTCAGCGACCTCAAGGGCCGCTTCTGGATCTTCTGTGAAGATACTTGAGCCAAGCCCGAAAGGCGAGTCATTGGCTAACCGCAGTGCGTCATCCACCGTTTTGGCCCGATATACGATCGCGACAGGTCCAAAGAGTTCTTCGTAGTAGCCGCGCATTTCCGAAGTGACATCAGTTAGGACAGCCGGACTAAAGTATGCCCCTGTATCGGAAAGACGCTGGCCACCGGTGTGCAAGGTGGCACCAGCCTTGACCGTATCCTGCACCTGCTCAATCAATTCTTCGAGTGCCTGTGCTGACGAGATTGGTCCAACAACACTGTTCGGATCCATCGGATCGCCGACTTGGGCATTTCTAAATTCCCTGACCAAGACTTGAACGAACTCATCGTAGTATTCATCCATCACAATGAGACGTTTTGGTGAATTACATGCCTGTCCAGCGTTACGCAGACGAGTTTGTGCAATTTTGGTAGCAACAGCTTGGACATCTTTTGTGTCCAACACAAGCAGCGGGTCGGAACCACCGAGCTCAAGAACCATCGGTTTAAGATGTTGGCCTGCGTTTTTACCAACTGCCACACCGGCACGTTCGCTACCGGTCAACGAGACACCAGCTATGCGCGGATCAGCGATGACGTCAGCAATCTGATCACTGGATGCATACATGTTGATGTAGGCATTTTCTGGGAGACCGGCATCGCCTAGTAGCTGTTCAAGAGCAGCAGCTGATTCTGGACAATTCCGTGCGTGCTTCAGCAACATCGTATTGCCAAGTATCAGGTTTGGTGCGGCAAAACGCGCTACCTGGTAGTACGGGAAGTTCCAGGGCATAATACCCACCAGCGCCCCAATAGGCTTCTTTTGCAAAAGCGCTCGACCGCCTTCAATATCGAGCTCCTCGTTGGCGAGGAGCTGTTCGGCGTTGTCGGCGTAGTAGCGGAAGATATCCCGAGAAGTTTCTACCTCCCCGATACCTTGAGCAACGGGTTTGCCCATCTCTCGAGCGATGATCTTGGCGAGCTCTTCTTTCCGTTCATCGAACAGATCCGCGGCTTTCCAGACGATAGTCTGCCGTTCACTTAAAGGGCGGCGGTTCCATTCGCGGTAGCCCTGATCAACCTTTTCAACGGCCTCTGCAACGTCAGCATCCGACATCTCTGGATACGTTGCTTCAACCTCGCCGGTTGCTGGGTTCATTACCTGATACATTTGGCGGCCTTTCCACGCATAATATTGCAAAGTCTTGAATAAAAAGTCTTGAATAAGTGGTCGCAGGGAAAGCGGTCTCGTCGAAATACGCGAGACCGCTTTACCCTTCCCGAAGGTTTATACCTGCATCCGGTCAGACTGCATGTTCGCAGTGGTTACCAACCAGTCGAAGAGGGCTTGCTGCTGCTGGTCTGTAGCAGCGTTGTCTTCTGGATGCCATTGGATAGCCACCACAGGCTTTATTGAATCCACTGGTTCCAGGGCTTCAACAATGCCATCTTGCGCCCTTGCCACAGCCCGGAGTCCCGCGCCGATCTGATCTACAGCCTGATGGTGATAGGAGGAGACACGAATTTGGTCATGCTCATTGAGCACCGACGCAAGACGGGAGTCCGCTGCAATGTCCACATCATGAAGACCATTGCGGTGCATCTCGTGTTCGGGAGGCAAGTCCTGCATCAACGTGCCGCCGTGCATAACGTTCAGCATCTGGAAACCGCGACATACAGCCAGCGTCGGGAGCCCTAGTTTCAGCGCAGCCGCTAAGATGTCTCGTTCGAATTCGTCCTGGTATTCATAGTCGGCGACTTTAGTATCGGAGCCAGCTTCCTGGCCGTACATCTCAGGTTTAATATCATTTCCACCGGGGATAAGTACACCATCGAAACCAGCTAAGCGGTCAAGTGGTGCCAGGGGCGATTCAGCAAATAACGTCACTGGTTCGCCACCGGCACGGACCACACTTTGCAGCAGGGCCGTAGCTACTGAGTTTCCTGAGAAACGTAGACCACTGACACTATTGGCCCACATCCCAACGACAGCAATCTTCGGAACTGTCATGTGGCATCTACCTTTGACTCCTCAAGTGGGAACTTGAGTGCTGGCATCCACTTCTCCCAAGCCTGCTTCAAGCTACCGTTGCGAATCGACGCTTCGAGACCGCGATTAATCGCTTCTCGTAGCTTGTCGTTGCCCGGGGTAACTCCGATGGCCCAACGGTTTTGAGTTTTTATGGTGAAGGCTTCCTCGAGGTCCTCATCTTGCTCAGCAACCGGCAGCATGACGACGTCGTCATCAACGAACGCGTCGATTCCACCGTTCCGAGTTGCTTCAATCATGGCACCAAAGACATCTTCACCTTGAAAAGGCACCAACACAGCACCCTCGAAAGTTTCAGCCAGCGCCATGTTGGCGGAATTGGCAATCGCACCAACTTTCAGACCGTCCAATTGGACCGGTTCAGTAATACCTGATCCCGATCGCACCAGGATGGTTTCATCGAAGATCGCATACGGTTGGGTGAAATCTACTTGGCTGGCGCGTTCATCCGTAATGGCTTGGCCGCACCAGACGGCGTCCACCTCTCCGGAATTCACCGCAGGGAGCATTTGTTCCCAATTCAGGTAGACCCATTCAAATTCTTCACCGATATGGTCGAATACGATTTGGGCTGCTTCTGGTTCATAACCTACCCGGTTACCCTGGTCATCTTTCAGGTCGAATAAGGGTAGGGCTTCGCTGTCGATACAAGCGATACGTAGCATGCAATGTCTCCTTGAGGTCCGTTTACCAACTGGTTATGGGATGCTGGCCCAGTATTGGGTGAATTCCCACTCGGTCAGAGTGGAGCAATAGCGAGCCCATTCGTCCTTTTTGATATCGAGGTAGACGCCGGTGACTTCACTTGGAATGGTATTCATAAGATATTTGTCAGCTTCGAACGCGTCGATGGATTCGCCCATGGTGCGTGGCACAGTCCGACCTGCGAAATCCGATACAGGGCCCATCGGTTCGCCAGCATTCAGGTTGTTAGTAATACCATCATCCATGGCGGCCAACAGGTAGGTATGAGACAGGTATGGGTTCACCGAGGCGTCTGGCTGGCGGTATTCCATACGACCGTTTGCCGAGATGCGCATGGTCGCGTCACGTCCATCCAGTCCCCAGCTGAGGTCCATGGTTACGTACTGACCGACATCCCAGAAGCGCTTATACGAGTTCACCGTTGAGTTCATCACAAGCGCTGAACCAGGTGTGTGCTTGAGAGCACCAGCAATGGCGTTCTTTGCCAGCTCGGTTGCGTGAAGCTCGACACGACCGTCTTCAACTACGTTTTCATTCCCCCGCCATAGGCTGAGGTTGTGGTGACACCCATTGCCCATTTTGCCGTTATACGGTTTCGGCATGAAGCTTGCTTGCATATCGAGTTCGCGCGCAACCTGTCGGCAGATTTGACGGTAAGTTGTCATGCGATCTGCAGTGAGGTTCGCCTGATCGTAGTCCCAGTTGAGCTCGATCTGACCGTCGTCCTCGTAATCCCCCTGGATCATGTTGAAGCCCATGGCCTGCGCGTAGCCGATGATCTTCTTATAGACCGGACGCATGCGCTCCAGGTTTTCGACCTGATATGCAGGCGAGGCGCCATCCTTGACGATAACATCTGCCATCGAACCGACCCAAGTCATCTCTGGCTCTAGACCGGAACGTAGTTCCAACCCGGTTCGATCTGTGAATTCCTCATGAGTGATCTTGAACAGTGAACGCACATCTGTAGGTAATACAGAACCACCAATGTCTCCGAAGTGGAGCGGCTCATAGGCGCGGCACCAAATGGTCGCAACGGTAGTGTCCCACGGGATAGATGTGAACGTCTCAGCTTCAGGCAATGCCCAGAACTCTTTGGCTTCAACGCCGCCATGAACCATTTCCCCTTCGCGGGTAGTTTGGAGGTCAGCCATAGCAGGGCGGTGCATGGCAATGCCCTTGCGCAAGAAGCGTTCGAAGTGCTGTGCTGGAACAACTTTAGCTACTACGCGTCCCTGCATGGTTGGGATCTGATAGTAGATATATTCTGTGCCAGCCGCCTTGATTTTCTCACCAAGTTCAGCAATAACCTCTTTGGACATGTTGTGGTCACGATGGCGTGCGAAAGCGTCCTTGTCCGCGTAGCGTTTTTCTAGTCGCTCGGCAAGCGAGAGACCCTGTGGCGCTGCAGTTTGAGTTGCAGAAACTGTAGGTAGAGCGGTCATGGTAATCTCCTTGGAAAATCCTTTACGTTGTGGGGTTAGCTACGCTTTTGGAAGCGAATTGGGAGCTTCACTGGGCCAGTGTTCCCGGAATCGGGAAGCCACTCATCGGCTCCATCCAGCTGTAAGTCGGTAATTGCTGTAGCAAGGGTAGCGAGCGCTACACTCATGTCAGCCTTTGCGATGTGTTGCCCGATGCATTGGTGTTTGCCTCCGCCGAACGTGAAGTGTGCTTTTCGGTCCTTCTCTTCGATATCGATCTCGGGATCCGGGAAAGCCTGCACGTCAGTACCTGACGAAGCGGTGAAGAGGTGAACTGTAGTTCCTTGTTTGAACTGAACCCCTTGAAACTCAAAATCTTCAACTGCTTCACGAGTAACCCAGCGAGTTGTAGGGTTCACCCGCAAGACTTCTTCAAGCGCGCTGTTCACAAGTTTGGGGGTTTGCCCCAAGAGCTCCCACTGTTCTGGGTTATGGATAAATGTCTGGATGGCCAGACCAAGCTGGTTGCGTGTGGTGTCCATGCCACCAAACAACATGAGTACAATCGCGTTTCGAAGTTCCTCCGGTGAGAGACTATCGCTGTCACTACTCTGAGTGACGAGCGTGGAGATGACGTCGTCAACGGGATTTTCTCGACGCTCTTGGATCAATGTTTCGACAAATTCGTAGAGCTCGTCAACGGCAGTATCAATCTTGTCGATTTCTTCTTGGATATTGACTGAGAGCGCTAGTCCGATGGTGTCAGCGCGATCGGCAATAAATTCCCAGTGCTCTTCCGGCAAGCCCAACATGATGCAGAGCGCTCGGGTTGCGAATGGTGCAGCAAAGTCGTTGACGAATTCGATAGAGCCCTTATCCGCAATATCGTTCACCAGTTCATCGGCCAGTACCTGGAAGCTCGCTTTGAGTTTGCGAGCACGAGCCGGCGAAAAAGCCGGGTTGAGTAACCGACGAATACGAGTATGCTCCGTCCCCTCAAGCACGAGAAGATTTTTGCTCCACCATGCATAGAACGAACCGCTATGAACACCGTGGTGCTCCGGCCATTGCGCACTGCCCTGGGATAAAGACTTACTACGAAGCAAGGAACCCACTTCAGCATGACGCAGCACAGCGTACCCGTAGTTTGTCCGAGCAATCCAAGACTCGTCTCGAGCACGTCGAACTTCCTCAGACTGCATCGCGAAGCTCGGGTCGGCGATATTGAAGTACGGCCCCTCAAAGGCCTCTTCTGAAACTTGTGTCATGCCACTCCTCATAAATACATTCATTTTGAGATGTTTTATCCTTGAATGTGACTCAGCTAATCATAAAATCTGCTGTGAGGCAACTAACACAGCAAAGAGTTGCGCGGCACTTGAATCAAAATCTTCGCCTGGATGCTCCGAGACTGCCACAAAGCCTCAAATAAATAAAGGGAAATACATTTATTTATTATGGTCGAACGTAATAAATGCCCTGTGAGTTGCACCACAAGATTTTTTCGATAATGATCTAGTATCGAATGTTTTAAAAACTGCTAGGCGCAAATACACAGTTCGCCAGTGAAAGGAAGCTCCATGACTACAGATAAACCACTCCAAATCGCTGTTGTGGGTTCTGGTCCAAGCGGCTGCTTTCTCGCGCAAGCTCTCAACCGGAAACGCCCCAATGACATCATCATTGTCTTTGACCAGCTCGCTGCTCCGTATGGCCTGATCCGCTACGGTGTGGCAACAGACCATCAACAAACCAAATCAATCACACGGCAGTTTGATCGCCTCTTTGCAAAAGAGAATGTCAAGTTTGCCGGCAATATTGAAATTGGTGCTGATATAAAAATCGAAGATCTCCGCGAGCAATTCGACGTGGTGGCGCTGGCCACCGGACGCCCCAATGCTCGTCAGCTAGATGTTCCCGGAAAAGATTTAGAGGGGGTCTATACGGCCGCCGATCTCATCTACTCACTGAACTCGTTCCGCGGGAAAACTGATGTCTTCTCAACGCTGGGAGAGCACATCGTGCTAGTAGGTGGCGGGAATGTAGCTCTGGACATTTTGCGCTTTCTGATCAAAGAACACACGGACTACGACGGCAGCGACATCAATGACGACGCTTTGGAAGCCTATCTTGATGCTCCGGTCAAATCAGTCACTGTTCTCAACCGCTCTAGTATTGATGAAGCGAAATCCGATTCAGCTATGCTGCGAGAACTTGGAAGCATTGAAGGAGTACGGTTTAGCTCCAATCACAGCCCCAAGGACGGCCTCGACGAAAACTCAGCGGCGGCTCGTCGGCGCGCTGCGGTGGATTCACTTGTGACAGACCAGCCCTCAACACCTCGCGTTGAGGTTGGGTTTTGGTTCTCCACTGCACCAGAACAATTTCTGGGCACGGATACCCTCGAGGCAATACAGATACACGAGACTGAAACGCACGAGAGCTCTGAAATCCATGCGGACTCAGTTATTACCGCAGTCGGGTTTGAGGCTGACGACAAGTCACCCATCTACAAAGGCCACGAGAGCCTTATGCGAATCACCGAAGATTCAGGTCGAATCGAACCTGGGCTCTACCGCACTGGGTGGTTGAAACGCGGTGCGGTTGGCACAATCCCTGCCAACCGCGCGTGTGCACAAGATGTGGCCAAGGAAATTCTTGCTGATATTGACGGCAACCACATTCATACCGCAACAGAAAAACGAGGTATCGACGGACTGAGGCACCACTTGGCTGAAGATCCCATTTCATTCGCGCAATGGGTGTTAGCCAACGAGAAAGAACTGAGTCTCGCAGAGGTCAATCGCGTACGCAAGAAATTCGTTGGTCAGCAAGGGATCATCGATCAAGCAACCACACAAAGTTAAACCCTCAACGCTACAACAAAGGACATAGGATGAACATCCAAATTTTATACGGCACCGAGTCAGGCAACACTGAACTACTTGCGATGGATCTTGAAGAGAACATTACAGAGGCAGGCGAACACGACGTGGAGTTCGCTGATCTTCAAGAGTATGAGGTCAGCAGCCTCGACTCCTCGAAATACTACATCTTCGCGTGTTCCACACACGGCGAAGGAGAACTTCCTTATACTGCACAAGAATTTTACGACCAACTAGTCAAACAATCACCGGATCTTACCGACGTGTACTATGCGATGTTTGGTCTTGGAGATCGGTTCTACGAAGACACGTATAGCCAAGGCAGCGAAGTACTCGACAGCAAATTGCGTGAGCTCGGTGCCACCCGGGTAGGTGAATACGGTCGACACGATGCATCGTCTCTTGAAGTTACACCTTCCGACGCTGCACTAGAGTGGCTACCGCAAGCACTCGTAGCTTTCTCAGAAGTTGAGGAGGATGTCTCTGCCGCTAGTTGAGCGAGAGATCATAGCTTCGGGGCTCGTACCTGACGTCACCCCAAACCCCGAAAGTCGAATGCATTCTCGAATACCCCTTGTTGGTGAAGCTGTCTCCGGCGTTATACCACTAGGTTATGAGCACAGCCATGCAGGCCAGATAGCTACTGCTATATCACTTGGCGAATTGGCGGTAGGCGATCGCTTGCCTGCAGAGTCTGAGCTTGCTGATCAATTCGGCGTGGCCATCGCCACCATTAGGAAATCCTTAGCCGAATTACGCGACAAGGGGCTCGTAGAAACCCGACGTGGCAGAAGCGGGGGCACATTTGTCATCAAAGTGCCATTTCCAACGAGCAATCAAGTCAGTCAGTATCTGAATGGCATCAGCATCGTAAATTTACGGGACTTCGGAGATGAACGAGTCACGGTAAGCCGGGGCATTGTGCATCTTGCGTGTCAGCGAGCACAAGCAGCTAGTATTCAGACACTAGAATGCGCTGCCGAACGTCTTCTGAATGCAGAAGAGCCATCCGCACAGGCCAGCGAATATAGTAAATTTCACACGCAGCTAACGGTCGCAGCACAGTCACCACGCCTGCTACGGCTTCAGATGCGACTCCTCAGCGAAATCACTTCACTCCTCTGGTCCCCTGGCGGCGCTGGAATAACTCCTGACCTCGTACAACGGGATCACGAAGAGATTATTGAAGCCCTGAAACAACGCGAAGCCTTCAATGCGCAGCAATCGATGGAACGTCACGTCCAAGACGGCGTGTATCGACTGATCGACGCCAAATTAACCCTGCAAAGCCGATCTGAGACAGAGTAGGTTTCATGGAATTTGCTCACACCACAGCAGAGATAACCCTGCGACTGTCGGACTGGATAGAGAGTATCTTCCAAGACGTAACGCAAATAGGTTCAAAATTTGCTGACGTCATCGAACAGGATGTAGAAAGATCACCCAAGTTCTATGTCCCCTCGAGCGAACGCAAGAGGTTGTCGAAGATAGCTGCTGAATACCTCACCCATCAGCCAGCAACAGATGGGGTAGGACTGATTTTCCAACGGGAGATTGTAGACCCTTCGTCTCCTGCGCTGGAATGGTGGGTTCGCGACGAGGACCAATTTCATTGGCAAGAGTTTGACAATGACCCCTCCTCTCCAAGGTTCTACGACTATGAACAACTGGAGTGGTTCCGTGGAGGTTTTGGAGCCGAAGCCCGAACTATTGCCGGTCCATACATCGACTATCTTGGGGTCGACGAATATATAACGACTTGGACAATCCCCCTCATCGTTGGGCTTCAAACCGTGGGAGTCGTCGGCATGGACCTCAAAGTTGACACTCTGGAAAAATGCCTCATCCCGATACTTCGGAAAGCTCCCAATAGTCGCGCTGCGCTGGTCAATGAGGGCGGTCGAGTAATCGTCAGCACGATCGGCCCTTACGGCTCAGGAGCCCTGATCGAGAGCGCACCGACCGGATACGCACTAAAACCGCTCAACGTAGCCGACATGCACTTACAGTTACTCGTTGAGGAAAGCTAAACCGCTGCCTCAGGAGCTCAGCATGAGCACTGCAATCCCACAAAGACGAGCCTGCTTGCGCTGTACCCAGCCCCACCCGGGCGGCATTTCCAGCGATGTTACAGCCCTATGGAACATTTTGCTTTGAAGCTCTTGAAAACCTTCAGACAAGAAGGTATTAATAGATGAAAGTAAAATGTGACTCATACAACACACCAGCGGTGAACGTCACAGGCGAAAAAATATTGACCGACTGAATTTCATCCACTTCTGCAACGCGGATAGTGCCACGATCCCCCGGCACTATCAGCTAACCAGTTTGGGTCGGTATTTCCTCCGAGACTAAGGAATACAGTGCTTTCAACTCTTAAGTCTTCCGCTACTCAGACTTGCACGAAGCTGACCTTCAGCGCTTGTGTACTGCCCGCAGTGTCCGCGATACACGCTGGCAAGTATGCAGCTACGAAGCCGATCTACGGATCTTATTATGGAGATTTCTCACCCACAGCACACTAAAACAAATATTGCATCAGTAAATGTTTAGTGATGGCGAAACCCCGCACATTCTTCCGCTCATCTACGAGCACCTCACTCACCAACGACAACTACAAATCACCCACCGCAATGTTGTCATTTCTTATGGAGATTCAAAACTATGGAACTTATCGGCGACATAATTGTCTACAGCATGATGGTTGCCCTCATCATTGGTGCAGCTGCCCATATCCTCCGCCCCAACTCAGAGCTTGGCCTGGAGTTCAAACAAGGCATTCTCACTATGGGGCATATTTTTATTCCCATCGCCGGAATCATGACACTAATTCCGGTCTTGGTCCCCCTGATCAACTCGGTCGTAGCCCCGGTATACTCCGCGGTTCAATCAGACGCTTCCATCGCAGTGAGCACTTTTATTCCGGGCGATCTCGGTTCGTATCATCTTTCGCACGCCGTGGCGGATAGTCACGGTGCATGGATTCTCGCGTTCACTGTGAGTATTACAGCCGGTGCAACAATTGCGTTCTGCATTCCAGTGGGTCTATCAATCTTACAAAAGCGAGACCATAAGTACCTTGCCCTTGGCGTTATGTCAGGGTTTCTCGCGATTCCCTTTGCTTCATTGATCATGGCACTAGTACTGCTGCAAACAGGCGTTCCACTACGCGAGGGTCTTGAAACCACCGGCCCTGGGACACGCCCATTCGACCTTTCATTGCCTGAAATTCTACTCAACATTGTTCCACTAGCGGTCATTATGGTCTTGCTGTCGCTGGCCCTACGTTTCTTCACCCAAAAAATGATTGCTGCGTTCCTCATTTTCGGACGTGCGATCCAGATCATTACGACCATCGCCGTTGCGCTGTCGATCGTCGAATACTTTACCGGCGTCTTTTCCGCACTATTTGGCGGTTGGCCGTTAGCCCCATTCATGGCCGATGCAGAAGACCAAATGCGAGCATTGGAAATCGTTGGTGCAATTTCCATCATGCTGGCAGGTGCCTTCCCGCTGATCTTCCTCGTCAGAAAAGCACTAGCCAAGCCACTTGACGCAATGGGGAAACGAGTGGGACTGTCTGAAGCAGGCATTGCTGGTTTCTTGGCAGTAGCCGCCAACGCTGTAGCACTGTTCCCTCTCATTCGTCACATGCCACCGAAGGATAAGGTGCTCACACTGGCATTCATGGTGTGTTCAGCCTTCGCAATCGGCGACTACCTGGCATTCACCGCCACTTTCCAACCAAACATGATCGTTACCATGATCGTCGGAAAAATTGGCGGCGGACTGATCGCAGTACTGTTCGCCATATGGTTAGCCTTGCCGTACGCGCGCACTCTCGAGCAAACGGACATTGAAGCAGACCGCCTAGCGGCGGAAGCTTCCGAGCGCGAAACAGCCGAGGAAGCCGCCCTTACAGCAGATTCAGAAACTGCCGCTGCAAAAGTCTAATACCAACCAGACAAAATGATGGTGGCCTGGAAGCGTTTAGAGCGCTTCCAGGCCACCATCATTTTTGAGGCTCAGCTGCTCATGAGTCCTCAGCTTCTCAGAAGTTACCGTGGCAAAGATGTATCAACGCTGCTCAGTTAGGAATCTTTTGCCGCAGCGTTAGCAGCTTGTTTCACGATTGCTTCAAAGAGTGTGGCCAAGTGTTGTTTATCGGCTTGATCATCCTCAGGATGCCATTGGACCCCAATCACCCATGACTTGTCAGGATGCTCGGTCGCTTGCACAATCTCGTCACGGGCAAATGCCACGGCGTTGAGCTCCTTGGCTACCTCGTTTACCGCCTGGTGATGCCCGTTTCGCACCGTGAGTGTCTTGCTACCAAGTACTGTGGCTAGACGACTGCCCGCCACAATATCAACCGGTTCGTCAATAAAGGCAATTTCTCCGGTTTCTTCATCAAGAACTTTCCGGTGCCCGTCGACGTGCTGGTGGATAGTACCGCCCAGCGCTGCGTTTAGCAGCTGTGAGCCCCGGCAAATTCCCAGAATGGGCATATCGTCAGAGACTCCTTGTTGAATCGACTCAATGCAAAATTTGTCAGCATGGGGGTCTACGCCTTCGAGTTTTTCTGCGAGATCAACATCGGAGAAGAAACCCGGGTGGATATCTGCTCCCCCGAGATACACGACGGCGTCGAGTCCGCGAAGCCAGTCGGTTCCGGATGCCTGACGCTTGTCGTCCGAACTATCGATGACCACGGGTCGACCACCGGCATCCCGGACAGCTTGTGTTCCGTTGGCGGTAAGGTCATGAGACAACTGTGCGGCCGAGTCACTCATATCAGGCGCCCACAGTGAGACCACTACACCAACAACAGGGCGTCCATCGTCTTCAAAATCTTCGTTTTTCTGAAAGTCTGCCAGTTTCAGACCTGGATGTCCCTGCGTCGTCACAATTGCTCCTTCTTCCAAGTGATACATCCAATATTAGATGTATCCCAGAGTCTATGTGTGCAGCAATCACAGTTCAAAGAGATGGTACTCGTGCGCATGGCCTCGCGCAGCTCACAATTGACTTTCCCGGCCGACGCTAATTCTCGACTATTAAGTAGATCACACGTGCTGCTCTCTTAGCTTGATTTTGTGGTCAGCCCTAGTCCACCACGATAGCCTTGAACGAGTACTTATGATCGCTGATTCTAGCGAATTCAACACGTTGCGTATCGCATCATACCGGGTGCAATACGGTCAGGAGATTTGGTGTCCAACAGCTCAATTATGACTACCCACGTCACGCCGTCCAAAGGGCAAAAAGTCCAGGCGGATCTTGCTCGCACGTGGCTGCTAGTCAACGCTGTGCAACCCGATCGTTTTGGTCCTGCCGACGAATCTGCCGCTGACGTCGTCGTGTACGACATCGAAGATGCCGTGGCTCCGAAAGATAAGGAGCTCGCCCGCAAGAACGTGGCCGACTGGTTTGCCGCCGGCCACACCGGCTGGGTTCGCATCAACGGCTACGGAACGCCCTGGTGGGAGCAGGACGTCACAGAACTCGCGCGGTATATTTCTCATGAGCTTGACGGTCCGCACCACAACGGTGGGCTGCTTGGCGTCATGTTGGCCATGACCGAATCGACCGACCACGTCAACGAAACCGCTGCGCGTCTGCCCGGTGTGCCAATCGTTGCGCTGGTGGAAACCGCTCGCGGCCTGCAGCGCATCAACTCGATTGCAGCAGCTCGTGGCAACTTCCGCTTGGCGTTCGGCATCGGCGACTTCCGCCGTGACACTGGCTTTGGGGGTTCGCCGATGGCACTGGCCTATGCACGCAGTCAGTTCACCATCGCGTCGAAAGCTGCCATGCTGCCCTCCCCGATTGATGGTCCATCCCAGGGCACCTCGGGCAAGGTACTAACCGAAGGTGCATCGGTCGCCTCCGAGTTTGGTTTCACCGGCAAGCTATGCCTGTTACCAGAGCAAACGGCGACCATCAATGAAGGCCTGAGCCCATCACAAGAAGAACTCACCTGGGCCCACGACTTCCTGGACGAGTTTGAGCATGACGGCGGCCAAATCCGCAACGGCTCTGATCTGCCCCGGTTGGCTCGCTCCAACGGCATCATCGAGCTGGCCGAAGCACTGGGCATTGCATGGTGCCGCCCTGCCACTTCGGACAACTACACGTCGGCACCAACGGATACCTACCACTACTAAGAGACAGAATCCCCAATGTTCCGTAAGCTAGCCCAGTGAGCTCACGAGTACATTGGATAGTGGATATGACGAATATTGGGTTGTGCTAAATGGCGCAGTCAGACGAGCAGCGCCTGTGGACGCGCGATTATTTTTTGGCATTTGTTGCATTGGTCGGTGCCCAGTTAGTCTTCATCACCTTGATGACGTACATGGCGCTCTATGCGGTTGAGCAGTTCCAGGCAACCGACACCGGCGCGGGGTTTGCGGCAAGTTCCTTCGTCCTCGGCGCGGCGCTCTCACGCCTGGCAATTGGAAAATACCTCGACTTCATCGGGCGCAAACGCATCCTACTGGTCGCGCTAGCCCTCTACGTGGTCTGTTCGCTGCTCTATCCGCTGGTCGATCAGTACAGTCTGCTCATCGTCATCCGTCTGGTGCAGGGCTCTGGGTTCGGAGTGATCTCAACGACTGTTGCCACCGCCGTCATTGACCTCATTCCGGCAGCACGTCTCAGCGAAGGCCTGGGCTACATTTCCCTTGCGGGCACGCTTTCCAATGCGGTCGGCCCACTGGCCTCCATCCAGTTGAGCCAGAACGCCTCGAGCGTCTGGGTATTTGGTTTTGCCACCCTGTGTGCGCTCATCGCCCTGCTTGCTGTCCTCCCCATGCACATCCGAGAACGCAAGCCAACTCAAGACGAATACGATCGACGGTGGCGCATTCGTGGCTCAGATCTGCTGGATAGCAACATGCTGCCGGTAGCTATCGTGGCACTCATAGCCTCGGTAGGCTTTGCGATGGTGATGACCTTCTTGACACCATATTTGGTGAGTCAAAACATGGCCGATGTAGCATCGCTCTTCTTTCTCGTGTGGGCGCTTGCCATGCTCGGCGTCCGTCTCTTCGCGGGTCGCATGCATGATCGCCACGGTGATAACGCGGTCATTCCGGCCGCACTCTGCTCGCTGGCCTTAGGGCTCGCCGTGGTAGCAGTCGCTGACAACGCTTGGCATTTCGTCATCGCCGCCATTCTGGGCGGGATGGGCCACGGCGGTGTGGTCCCGAGTCTACAAGCGGTTGGTATCCGCCGCACGACCACCAACCGTATTCCCGTCGCGACGTCAACACACTATCTCGCCCTCGACTCTGGTATTGCGATCGGCCCCGTGGCGCTGGGGTTCATGATCGGCGTTGCCGGGTACCCAGGCCTTTACCTGGCCGCTGCTGGCATTGTCCTACTTGGCGTGCTGGTCTACTGGATCGCCCATGGGCGGCATGCTGATGGACATCGAATCACACGACAATGAGCCGGACCCTACCGATCAGCCTTCGATCACACCACAGCCGATGCGGTCACCGGCGTCACCCGTAGACAGTGTGTCGTCGTCCGGGGTGGTCCCATCATCCAGATACCGTTCGGGGACATTGCCATAGTTGTCTGGAGCGGAGTGGATCATCACGGCCGCGCCATCGAAGTCAAAGAGTTGGGATTCTTCGAGACGATCGGTCACCACGGACATTTGGGCGGTCCCGTCCTCATTGACCATCAGCACGGGTAGGTCACCGGCGTGTTCGGGGTGATCTGCCCCATCTTCACCTGGGATGTGACTGCCCGCTGACATGAAATTGCCGGTGTCTGAACCATCGGGCGCCTCACTGTCGGGTTCGCACTCACCGATTTCGTGAATGTGCAGACCATAGAAGCCGGCATCCAAATTTTCGGCATCAACGCTGATTTCAGTGGTACCGTCGCCGAAGCTAAACTCTGCCTGGCCGAGCGGATCACCCTGGACGTTGACCAAATCGGCGGTGGCTGCAGCCTCCTCGGCTCCGTCTTCGCTGTCGTCGTTGGTATCATTCGCGCAACCGGCCAGCGTGAAGGCGGCGAGCGCCGTCACCGCTAAAGTCAGGGTCCGGCGTGTGCCTGGTAGTGCGTTGTTCATGATGGCTTCCCCTTCCGTTGCGACATGAGTGCTTAGGCGAATCGTTCCCAGACTCGGTGGCTGCGGAGCGCTTCGAAAACGTGTTCGGCAACCACGTCAGGTTCTCCTACAAAGACCCCTGGTGCTTGGGTGTCGACACCGGCGGCAGCAGGAACTGGGCTTGCTGCGTCGAAGGCCATGGCTTTTGCATGCCGGAATGTTTCAGCCGCTAACAGCACGAGTCTGGGATCGACATTGCCGCTACCAGTCGGGTCGCCAACTTTGGCGTCTGTACCAGGAGTCTGCGTGGCTGGGGACGCCCCGTCGACGAAAATCACAGCATCGTATTCGACTGACCGGCCCACCAAATAGGTTTTTTGCACCGGTGTGCCGTCGGGCAGCGGATCCGCATTCGGTGCGATCACAACCGGCACCATCTTGCGATTAGCAATGACAGTGCGCAGTTGGTTGATGCGGGTGGTATCTGCGGTGGCGTTGTCTGCGATTGCGATACCAATGACTCGGCCATCGAGCGGCCAGGTCTGACCAACTTGCGAGAGGGCGGGGCTGGTCATGATGTCGTCGCGCGGCGCTGCACCATCGTCGTCCACGGACACTTCCAGGCCCAACAGTTCGGCCACCCTGTTTGCCAGGTTGGTGTCGATCTTGGCTAGCTGGTTGACCTGGCGCTGCCTGACGGTGGTCTCATAGCATTTGCCGAGTTCGAACGCGTAGCCCTGGATGGTGTGCTCTTGTTCGACCGGGCTGAGGCTGCGGTAGAACATGGTCGCCTGCGAGAAGTGGTCGTCGAAGGACTGGGCGTGCCGCCGCACCATCTGCGATTCGGCGATGTGTTGGGGGATGTCGATGAGGGCCTGTTTTTCTTCTTCACTTCCGGGTCGGTCTGCTCCAGCAAAAAACGGGCAACCGCCGTCCAAACTATTGGGTTTATAAGGGGCAACGCCCTCTTGCACGCCGTGCTGGTGAAAGCCGTCGCGCAACATGTCTGGGCTGTGTCAAGTTTTTTGGACAGTTTGTTCGGGGTTTTCTTCCTTGTTAAGCCGCTTGGGTTGATGCCGTCGCGGCGAGGTCTTCGTGGTCGGTCCAGGCACGAACCGGGGTGCGGTAGCCGAGGCTGGAATGGGGTCGCTGGCGGTTATAGAACACTTCGATGTATTCGGCCACGGCCATGCGTGCTCGGGGGCGGGTCGTGTAGACGTGTTGGTGGTACATTTCGTTTTTCAAGCTGGCAAAGAACGTCTCGGCGACGGCATTATCCCAGCACACTCCGGTGCGGCCCATTGACTGGGTGATGTCGGCTGCAGCGCAGTAGGCCGTAAATTCCTGCGAGGTATATTGCGTGCCGTGATCGCTGTGAACCAGCGCATCATCGGCGATTCTGCCGTGGGTGCGGGCCATGTCCAAGGCATCGATGACCAGGCTGGTTCGCATATGGTCTGCCAGTTGCCAGCCGATGACCATGCGAGTGGCAAAGTCAATGATCGTGGCGAGATACAGCCAGCCCTGTCCTGCTTGGATTCCAGTCATCGTTGCAACTGTCAAGTCCCGGGTTTTGTGGAGGGTCTGCGTATTTTCATTTCTAGGCTGCCGCCGAAGTGTCGGTTTCGGTCCAGTGGTAGTCGGTTTCGACTT
>NZ_BAAGSP010000012.1:38424-88952 GCF_054782375.1 Yaniella soli | reverse complement strand
TCCGCGGTTTCGGGTTGGCGTGCCGGTGATGGGTGGCCCTGGATCGGCCCACCAGCGCACAAGCCATCACGATACCCACCAGTGCAGCCAGCAGATCCACGGTGTGGGCTTGCCAGGTGCGCCACTGGGCCCGGGTCACGGGGTCTGTTTCTTGGAGAGTGCTTCCAAAAACGACACACCTTTTCCCAAAACCTCTAGAGCGGCTTCACGGTCAGCGATGACCTGATCCTTCCGCGTGGATTCTGACTCTAACTTGGCAACTTGCTTCTCCAAGGCAGCGATCCGTTGCTGCTCAGCAGAGCGCTGCCGCGAACCAGATTTCTTTTTCATAGTTCCCAGTGTGCCCGCTTCAATCGCGGCACGCCACTCATTCACATGAGAATCATACAGCCGCTCCCGACGCAACACCGCTCCTTTGGTGCCCTTCGGGGCCGCATCATACTCTTCGACCACCGCGCGTTTAAACTCATTGGTAAAAGTCCTGCGGGCCGCCCGACCAGCACGAGGCGGAGTATCCTGTTCCACGCTCACAGGCAGCGAAGCAATCGGCGGTTGCTGGGCCGTATCGGATCGATCATTGGTCGTCGTTGTCAAGGTCATACTGGGTGCTCCTTTAGTCAGTGCCCCAGCCATCTAACCATCAGTCCGGGTGTCTCACCTCAGTCTGGCAGATAGGGCAGGGCCAAAATTTCCATTTGGGGCTGCAATGCCTAACTCATACTGCAAGGCAACCATAAGGGACTGTTGAACGGATCGGGAGTATATACCATCGCATGGCCCAATATCGAAAGCGGGGCGAGACCAGTAACCACCATTCAGCCAGCGCTGAATAGACCGGATTTTATCAGTGCCCCCGGATATGACTGTATAGGCGTCCATGTTCAATAAGCATTTGAACACTTCGGGAGGTAAAAGAATTGCATTAGGTCCAGAAATGCCATCTGGGAGCCCCATGTTGGTTCTTAAAGCCACAAGGCTTGATGTCGTCCCAGTGTCCCAGGTGCCATAAGTATTACCGCCCCAGTATCCTTTGCAGAATAAGGCGAACTGAATGATGCGGACTATATCTCCATTAGCATCCCACCCTGGATTGATCGCTCCAAGTGATCTAACGCGATCCTCTGTAGAAGGACCAAATGTGGGGACGATATTCGTTATACCAAGCTCTATCTGCAACCCGAGGATCAACGATCTCATAACGGGCCAACCGGTGCGTCCATTCTCAGGTGTCGGCTCATAGCCAGCAAAAGCTCCATAGGTTTGATTGACCCACACCTGGGCGTCAAGCACCTTTTGGTCACCAGAATTGACAACGGTCATGAAATCACCATAATTTCGGGGATAGCCTGCGTTCTCCTCATCATAAACTACCAATGAAATCTACCCGTAACCACCCTAAACAGGCTAACGATTGAAAAAATTTCATAAATATATCTGCGTACCGATTCATATATTCTGAACTACACTAAAACTGGCGTCCCCAAGTCCGTGGAAGCTATCACAATTACATCGCTCCTTGAAATATCGCAACCTAGACAACAGTGACCGGAACGCTGAAAGACGCTGTTTCTCCAAGGAGCGTCTGTTGAAGGTCCACCGTATTGTGATTACTGTGATGGGCGTAATCGCGGCGTTGTCAGTTGCAGGATGCACTGATGAAACATCACCCGACGAAGCCATCAGCATGGTACCCGTACAGGATATTCTTTGCCTTCACCCAGATACTGTTGAGGCAGCCATAAACACACTGGGGCTCGAAGACATCCCCGACCTCTAGGCCGCCTCTTTTGATCCTGAAAACCCGATATCTTCGCCACCATCCCATCGGCAGGTGAATAAATAGAAAAGCAGGAGGTGTTCGCATCTGCTCCACTTCTACCGGCGATGGATCGGGATAGATCGGTTAACGCCCTGCACCGTTTTCCTGAGCCTGATCGGGTCGAAGCGGGAGCGGAGAGAACAAGCAGGTGGCTTGGAGTTATCTCAATAAGAGCAGATCGAAACCACTGTGACACAGGGCGACCTCCTTGTGTTCTTATCCGATAGAGGTAAATATCTGACCGTGCGACTGCACTGATCACATCAGCTTCGGAATGCGTCTTGATGAGGCACTTACCATCGTTGTTGCAATTATTCTTCTAGGCTTGCTGAGAGGAGACCATTGGTCTCGTCGTGCCGAGATAGTGTCAGGTGCCACCATTCTTAGGGGATACCAATGGTAGCTTAGCTGTCTGCCGGACACGGTGAACCCATGGCTAACAATTCGCAGCAGATTTCCATCACCGATCTCCGGGCCAACCTCGGCACCGTCATGCGCCATGCACAGCAGACCGGCCAACGTACCGTGGTCACGCGAAACGGCCAGCCAGTCGCCGCGTTGATCAGGGTTGACGGTCTGACCTATGTTGAGATGCTTCCGCGAGGCCGTGTTGTGTCGGCTCATGTTGACATCGACGGCCCCGACCTCGACCGAATACGTGCTTCGATCCGACAATTCGCGTAGCATATGGACTCGAAACGGCACCAAGAATTTTAGTCTTTTCTCCGTTGTTTCAGCATGTGCTCAACCGCATAGGCATTCATGCGAAATGACCGGCCTCGGGTTGCCAGCGCTTCTTGATGTTGCTGGATGTTGTGATCGACATATTCCACAGCACTTCGCATACTTGCACCCTTGATCATTTCTCGTGGCTTCACGGTGCCGTTTTCTAGACCGCGACGATATCCCTGGTATTCCTCTAGCCGGTGCTCCAGTAATTCTTTGCCGTATCCGTTGACATGATTCAGATAGCCTTCGTCATCCCATAGTTGCGAGTCCCAGATTTCTTCAAACTTTGCCTCGGCAACAGGGTCGATGGGAACATCCTGCTGATACGCTCGTCCCCAGGAGTTCAGTCGAGCCGCATCCTGGGCTGTGCGCTGCCGCCTCGCGCTGGCCTTGGGGTCCTGGTCCACCATCTCATCGAGCCGCGCGCTGTAGGTTGCCATGTTGCCTTTTGTGCGTCGTTTCTCCCCCATGACCTCTCGCCAATTTGATGCGTAGAACGGAAGTTCGCGGTGAGCATCATCGTAACTGAGCCGAATGTCATCATCGGTCGGGGTGTCTCGAAGCTGGTCAAAGGTGGGCTTTTGGGCAGCTGATAGGCCGAGGCTTACATCGGCTTCGGAGTGGTTTTTGGTGGTGTACTTGCCATCGTTGGTGCGGTTGGACTGTTGAGCTTGCTGGGCTGAAGTCAGTGGTGTCGTCATGCACCGGTAGTGTCCGGTGGCCAGTATCCCAGGGGACACCAGTACAGCAGAATGCCCCCGAACCGATGACCGATCCGAGGGCGTGCATAGTGACGATTATTCTGCTGCCTCCTGGGCAATTCGCTGATCCCGTCGAGCTGCAAAGTCCTCAAACACTTGCGGGTGGATATGTATGACCCCGTCGTCTTCGATTTCCAGCCGACCGTGAGTGGTGTCTAGCTTGGGCATCTCTGCAACGAATGATCGTTCCAGCCGCCGGCCAATCACTCGGGTGTTCAGATTGCTGGTGGTGGACTCCAGGTCTTCGGCGTGACCCGCCGCTGCCAAATACGCCTCGGATGCCGGGTCGCGCTGTGAATGGTTGCTCCACGCCTCTAGGTCACCGGCATTATCTGCATAGACACTGTGCAACGCTGCACGAAGTTTCATTTCGTCATCGACGGCCAGATGCACTTTTTCATCGTGAGCACCTTCGTCGTCATAGGTCATCTGTGCGTCGTCGTACAAGGCCCGAATCGCATGGTCGGCAAACTGCTGTTGCTTCTGCTCATCAACCGTTTCGGGATTCGGTAGCTTCTTCAGGTCATGGGCTTGCAGCGCCTGGGCAATGTGATTATTCAAATCGTCGTCGGCGTGGTCGTTGTGTGGCTCGAACTCCTGGTCGATGATCTCGTATGCCTCGTCATCGGTGATTGGTTCATCGAGTGCTTTGACGATCTCGTATGTGACACTGGAACCTACTGCATCGAGCTGCTTAGCCTCGCCACCGTAATACTGGCCCATTGCCTCTTCAATGACATCCTGGCGGTCGCCAAGGTACTGCTGTATGTCTACGGGATCATGGCGGTAGAGTGCCGCATAGTCGGACGGGACGGTTGCCAGCATGTCGCGGCGAAAGGCGACTGATAGTTCGGGCTGCTCACCGTGGCCGTCCAAGTGCGCCGACCTCACACGGTCACCGTACTGTCTTACGTCGAGCCGCCTATTCAGACGCCTATTGTCGGTGGGACTCAGGGCTACCCCAGAGGCTTCCGAGTGATGTTGATGGCCGAACTTGCCGTCAATCTGTCGTGCGTTTTCCAGGCGTTGTGCCGCTGCTGAACTCATCTGCTGTGTCATGCACAGCAAGTGTCCGGGCAGATGGTGTGCGGCTACGCCGATCCGACGACATGTGGCACCAATACCAATGCCAGTGCTGCACCGATGATGGCCGCCATGATGATCGCCAAAACGATCAGCAGTCCTTTGACTCCAGGGGTCATCGAGGTGCCGTAGCTTGTTTCATCAGGTCGAGTGGCAGCAGAGATGGTTAGCGTCACGATCACCGACATGATCAGCGATCCGGCGAGGGCGATGAGAAACGTCATGCTGGACGACATAGTGTGCTCCTGGGGTTCTAGGTGCTGTCCTACCCACCGTGTCCGGCACACCTGTTCTCCAGAACATCCAGGGGACACCAGTTTCGCCCACGATACTTTTGGACAGCAAAACGCCCGATGACCATAATGGCCACCGGGCGGTGAATGCAGTTCGGACTATGCCGTGCGCTGCGTGTTCTCTTCTTCGTCACCGAGCAGTTGGTGGTATGCCTGGGATACGACCATGCCGGAAACCATCTGCAATTTCTCATCTGTACTGCGGTGCGAGTTATCAATCCGGAAGAATGTTTGGGAAGCCTCTGGGCTGACAATGCGTTCACGACGGCTCTTGGTGAGTTCATCAATAGCCATCGCAAGACGCTGTTCAACGGTCAATGTGTGATCGTGCTGAGCCAGGGAGTCCAGCATGTCATCAATCCAGTTCTCCTCGGTGAGTTCATCGGCGACTGCCCGTAGCTCAGTAATAGTGGCCGGTTCTTCGAGGCCGGTGAGTTCTACAACAGTGTCAGTGAGTTCTAACAGCTCCATGATCGTCTGAACTCTGGAGGCTCTGTAGCCGTAGTCGTCGTCGCCTTTGACCTTCACTGCCTCTTGCAAGTCCTCAACTTTTCGTGAGTACATGCCAAAACGCTCTAGCTCGCTGAGCATCACAATCTTTCGTGCGTACTTTTCTGGCAGCGTGGAGGTGGCTGTTTCGTTGAACTCACCGATCACGCTGTCCACATCGACCTCTGGTAGCCCGATACGCTTGACCGCAAGTTCTTTAGATGACTGTGGACTCATCTCGACAACAGCAATGCGCTGCTGTCCAAAGTGGTTTTGCAACAGTTCGCAGTTTTGCTCAAAGGTCAGGAACCGTGAAGTTGGCAGGTGCCGACCGTAGGCCACAACGTACATCGCATCGTAGTGTTCTGCGATGTCTGCTGGGCTGAGTTTCTGATCTCGCGTGTGATATGACCGCCGTTCATACAGGTTGTATGCCACATAGCGAACCGCGGTACTCTTGGCTGGTGGGATGTAGTTTTTTGGCTTGTATTTGCGGAGTTCTTCATCCTGCATCGTGGCAAAGCCGACAGCTTCGATTTTATCAAACAGGTCTTCGTCGGCAACCGTGATCACCATGTAATTGTGTGGCTTTTGATCCATGATCCATGTGCGAACTTTCGGGCTGCGGTGAATGTTTCCCTCTGGGGAGTACACAAACAGCATATGATCTGCGCCGATTTGCTCAGCTTGGATACCGCGGGTGATCGTCTCGCGAGAGATTCCGTAGTAACTTCTTCCGCGCGGTTGTTCACGCTGTTCGCCCGACCATGTGCTGCGGCCACCGTAGCTGTAGGTGACACCGACCAGGCCGTAGGTTTCCTTCACGTCGTCTAGGATTTCCTCAACAAGATCGATGTGTTCACGGATTTCTTTGGTGATGTAATCCACCGATAGCCCACCTTCGTCACCGATGCGCACGTTGCGGTAGGTCTGCCATGGGCTGGTGGACAAGTGCTGTGCGTTGATTGGCTCAGCGTAGTTTTCGGTGATGATTTCGCGTAGACGCTGTGCGTTGGCCGAGGTGTCTTTGATGTCCTCACGGCTCGGGGTGAATGTCAACGATTTGTTTGGTACCTCGATGACCATATTGCCAAGGCTGGCACGTGCCGGAAGAATAACATCGGAGACGACCGACAGTACGGTCTCTGGGACACGGAAGTTTGCACCAGCCATGACCACTCGGCTGGATTTCATCAGACTAGTTTCGTCATAACCCATCCGGTGCATCACGGCAGGATTGTCGCCTCGTGGGTCTACAACGACTTCACCATTGACTCTGACGCGAGAACCCATATATAGCAGTGCGCGTTGTGCTGCGGTCTCCCAGTCACGCTGTGGGTCTACCGGGATGGTGACGGTCGTGCCGTTCGGCTTTCCGGTCTCTTCGACATTCTCGCCGACAACTTGTGGGCCAACCCCTTCAAACCAGGTGTAGTTGAACGAGGTGGTGATACCGTTCTGGGTTGTTTCCAGCAGAATCATGGTGGAGGCAGCGAACCCAGATTTTGCACCAGCGCCGATGGCACCGATAAAGTCAGGGTCGTCATTTTTTGAGGAATTTCCATACGATGCCCAGCGCACTTTGGCCTGTTCAGGGCTCATGCCGGTACCGAAATCTTGGATGATTAGGTTGTGCTCAAAAGCGTCTGGCAGCGTGACCTCTACATGCGCATCGGAGCCAGACTGTTTGGTCGCATCAACGCCGTTGGCTGCATATTCGCGGATTACTGCTTCGTCGATGTGGCGGTAGAGGCCTGATAAGACTTCTGCGGTAACTGCGTGCAGTCCGTCAGCTACTGGCGGGGCTTCTGCTTGCAAAGTGGTCGTGTTGATGGTCTGATCTGCGATGCTCATAATGTTTTCCTTTTCGATCTTCACTCTGTGGGGTCTATCTTCACTGTGTCCGGCACCCATCGGGGATCGAATTTTTATGGCAAAAACGCCTATGGCACCGACGATGGGATCACCACCACCGATGCCATAGGTGCATTATGTGAGCGTTGGGTTATTCGGTTGTCTCGATGACTTTGAACGGTGCCACTGCCGTCCAACTAGCCCCTGCTAACGCTGTGATGCTGCCGGTAAACAGGCTAATCACATCAGCATGAGCACCTTGAAATGAGGCCACGATGCCGACGATTCCCATGAACAGCATCAGCAGCCCGACCATCGCCACCACGCCGATCAGCGCCTTATCCATCAGGTTCATCTTGGCTTTCGCAGCACCGCGCTTGGCACGCCGGGACGTAGCGAGACGTGTACCCGCGGCTGGCTCAACAGCGTTCTGAGATCGTGTGGCTGGCTGCGGTGATGGCTCTACACCGGGTGACTGTGCCCGACGTGACGTGGGCGGTGACAGTGGCTGTGCACGTTTTCCGCTACGACGTTGCGGTACTACATCGAGTTCGCCGGTTCGCACTGCTTTGACGTACTCAGCGTTGCGCTTTTCACGACGGGTGGTCAATGGCGGGAGCTTCGGCTGCACTGGGCGCTCGGTCGGGTTCATGATGCTCATCCGTACCACTGGCGAAATTCGCCATCCACGTTGTCGTAGTCATCTTCGTCAAAGAAATCGTCATCATCTTCGTCGTAAAAATAGTCTTCGTCATCATCAAGATCGAACGCGGTGTGAGCTTGCAGTGTGTGCTCTTTTTCCGCTTTGGCTGGCTCGATGTCGGTGATGTAATACTGGTGCACGCGCATCTTCTGGCCGTCACAGTCTTTTGGCACCATGACAACTGCCGATGGGTCTACCAGCACAGTGAGTAGGCGGCTAAGGTAGTTTTCAGCATAGGCTTTGGTACCAACGTGCAGACCAACGGAGCACCCGTTATTTGGGTCTGGGTCAATTTCAGCACGTGGGAACTCCACCCATGTACCTGGGGCGTTGGGTAGTCGGTCGTGCTCGATGAACTGGGTGTCGATCAGACCATCAGCGCCTTGGGAGTGAATAATACCCTTCCCGCTGTGCCCAGAAGTGCCCTCAACGGTAACGCCCTTGTAGCCAACGATCAGGCCATCCTGGGTGAGTGTGAGATGTCGGTCTGAAATCCAGCGGTACAGTGCACGACGGGAATCAGCAGACGGGTTGTTTGCCAGTTTGAGCATGAAGTGTGCAAGGGATCGCCAGTCGTTATCTCCGGATTTCAGACGATCCAACATCAGACGGGTGATAGTTTTGTCTACCACGTCGCCGTCAAAGCGCAGCCTGCCATTGAAGTAGGCAAACCGCGGGGAGACTTCGCGTAATGCGGTGTTAATGATTTTGGCTGGTGAGTGGACTTCATCGATGATGCCGATAGCTTCGTCTGCATCTGTCTCGCCGTTGACCCAATGCTTGATCGCATCGAGGGCTTGGGCTTGACCGGGATGGGCTGGTCCAAAAATAAGGTGCTGTCGTTTTGCGGTGACGACAAGGGTTTTCTGTCCTGCTGAGTTCTCAGTCTGGTTGTACTCGATCACTGACATGTGTGCTGTCCTATCGTTGTTTCAAGTTGATGGGTCTGCGTTGAAATGCAAGGTCGCGTTGCCCTGTATCTTCACTGTGTCCGGCATTGTTTTTGCCGAAATACGCCGGCAGAACCGCTCAAAAGGTTGCCTATACAGTCAGTGTCCGGCAGAGGGTATTCGAGGGGACACCAGTGTTTTGTGCAAGTAAATGCCCCGCTCAGCGTCGTCCCGGTTATGTGTTTGGGGTGAATAGTAAGCTGAGCGGGGTATGGGGTGGTGCACAGGTTTGCTGGCTTGCAGGTAACTCTCCACTGAGCGCTCGAAACTTATCAAAACAAGCGTTCAGCTTCATGGAGCCCTTACCGGGAGAATATACCGGCTTGACTCACCAGCTCACCGGCGTGCACCGATCCTCACCGAGTCGCGGAAACACAGGCTTCTCGGCAAGAAAACTATATGGAATTACAATGCGACCGCGCCGATGTCTCGGGCGATCTTTTCTTGTTGCTTTTCGACTTCGGATCGATAGTCTTCACGGATTTCGTCGGGCTGATCCTGCTGCCGGTTTTGTTTTTTCAGCAGCCGTTCAACGGGGCCTTGCAGGACACCTTCGGCTGCATCGAGGCGGTTCACGTCGATGACGGCTTGGACGGTGACGACCATGTATTCGGCTTGTTCGGCGTCATCGGTGGGGTCAAGCGTCGCGTCGTCGGTTGTGGCATACGAGTTGACCGTGACCGTGCGATAAGAGGGGTTGTCGTGAGCATACGGGCTGAAGGAGCCGTTGGATGCCAGGTCTAAGATCGCTCGGACTTCGTGATAGTCAACGTCGTGGACTGCGCCCTGATGGTGTGCCGGCAGAACGGTTGTGCTGGCACCTTTGATGCCGCGGCGCGACATTTCCATTTGAGCATCAAGTCGTGCCGACTGGGTGGCGCTGTGATCGCGGTAGTCGTGTGCTGCCATGAAGTCCTTCACTGTTGCGGCTTGTTCACATCATGTTGGCCGATGCGGTGGCAGGGTGCTCTCGGCGTGCACAAAGGCAATAGGTTGAAACCCTTGGCCGCGTCATGGAGTCCTTTCCGATTGAGAAACGGTTGACCACCGCATCAGCCTGACCCTGGCACCAGACGGTAACTGCACTATCTGGCGCCTGTACCGAACAGCGGGTGTGCCATCTACTGCTCGGACAATGTTGAACTTGTGTTCTGCTTAGACAGTGTCCGGCACGCTCACTCTTCCAATCCGAGGTCTTCGTCTAAAGCGTCGAGTTCGGCTTGGAGCTTGGCGCGACGGTCCAGTTTGGTCTGGCGCTGGCGTTCGGCATCTCGTTGGTCGGCCTTGGTGCCTATGATTTGGTAGACATCCTTGAAGATTTGCTCATGTTTTGCGCCAAGCATGTCTAAGTTGATAACCGCGGAGGCGGTGACCACCATGTAGTGGGCATTGTCTGGGTTTTCGGTGCCGTTGAGCACACCTTTGCGTTCACCGTAGAGGTTGACGGTGGTGGTGCGAATTGCGGGGCTTGGACTGGTTGTGTAATGGTCGTAGCTGATGTCGCCGAGCAACTGCATAACGGTCGTGTTGGCGATGTCCTTGACCTGACCGCTGCTATCGGGCTGCACCATGATTGGGGTGGAGTCATCATAGCCGTGGTACGCCTGTTCGATGATCTTGCCGATACCGTCAAAGCTGGTCCTGTATGGGGGATAAAATTCTTCTGCTTGCATCTGTTTGAACTCTCTATGCGGAGGTCGTTTTATGGTCTACTCAGGCTGTGTCCGGCACGACATAAACTTTGCTTATGAATCCGGTGTCCCAGGTTGGCGACGTTCTGGGCAGTGCTCACCGCGCTGGTGGGTTGGCATACCTCCGCTGCGCCAGTGACGGTATCGGCAATGTTCGGCAAAACACCAGGTGCCATCGTTGATCTCAGGGGTCCTCTTGGCCACATTCGTGCTCGATGATATGTCTGATGGTGGCAGCCATATCTCGCACATCTGCAGAATAGGCTGAGTTATCACCACTGTTGCGCTCCATATCGGCGACACTGGCTTTGATAGCTTGCAGTGCACTTGCCGCCCGATCACCATTAGTTATCGGCATCTTCTTAAACCTCCCAGAAATAGTGCTCACACGGTTCCCGGTCACCTTCCAGGCCGGGGGCGTCTTGTCCGTAGTGGGGGTGTCGGACGGTCTGGAGACGTTGATTGTCGCGGCCCCAGGTGGTTTCGACTCGTGGGTCGCCGTACACTCCGTATGCGTCGGTCAAAGTGGTTTCGATACACCATTGGGTGTGACCGCCAAGCAGTTCGTCGGCCTCGGGGCAGGGTATTTTTCTCATGCCTTCAATGTGTCCGGCATTGAGGCGTCTAGTGATTGGCGCCCCCTGGTTGATAGGGGTCTTCGATACCTGGATAGAGGAATCGTGGGTCGGTGGTAGGTTGCAGCCCCGTTGCTTCTGCGATGGCTGACCATGCCCAGTATTCTGCTCTGGCCGCAGATGCCACCTGCTCTACCTGTCGCTTTGCCTCGTTTTCGATAGCCTTTGCGATGCGTGTCGCGATCAAGGATTCTGGCACTTCGGTGGCAACTGTCATCGACAAGCCAGGCTGACCTGCTGCCAGTTCATTGGCGTGCTGCTTGATCAGTCGTGTGAGGTCGCCGATAAGTAGCCGTGCAATGTCTTCTACCTGCTGTTGCGCTGCTTCGTCGTGCAGCCATGATCGCAAAGCTTTGGGGTTGCGCCGTGCACGAAGTCGAGGTTCGGTTGTTGGTATCTCATAATCCATTTGTTGGAACTCTCTATGCGGGGGTCGTTGTGTGCTCTACCCAGACTGTGTCCGGCACGACCTATGGCTGGCGTTCCAAGTCTTCGTACAGGGCATCCATCTGCTGTTGGAGTTCGGCCATTTCGTTAAAAATCTCCTGGCGGCGGTAGTTTCTTTTGCCACGCCAGCGGTCGTATTGAACAACGATAAAGATGACCCCTAGGCGATAATCATCCTGCTTGGCGAAGTCTTCACTGACCTGTTGCTTAATTTGATCTATCGCCTGCGCCATGCTGAGAGTGGCTGGCTCTGACACGTTCCTGTGATCAAGGTGCACGAGAACATTCAGCGGCCATGCCTCGCCACGTTTTGGTGGGCGCCAGGGGGCAATGAATTCCAAAGAGTCCACTTTAACGTTTTCTGCATTTTCTGTGGCATCGACTTCGATGAACGAATCGTCAAGACCTGCGTAGACGACCATGAAGCCAAGCTCATCCCGAATCTCTCTACGAGTCAGTCCAGCGGTCACGCTGTAGTCCAGGGGCAGGGTGTCAGAGCCCCTTGCTACGATATTTTCGCCAATACGCATGGCCGCTTGGACGGAGAAGTGTGGTGATCCCATGTTGGCTCCCCTGTGGGTGGTGAGTTTTTGCGTTCTACTATCAGCGTGTCCGGCAGGGCTATGAGTTGTGTGCTTCCATGTTCAGCTCCCGCTGCTGTTCGATTTCCTCATCGAGTGCAGCACGTTGTTCTTCAAGCTTTTTTAGTCGAGGAAACGAAAGAATCTGGTCGATCAGGTCTTGGACTTCATCGGTGTGGTCGTCATTGTCGAGATCGACGACCAACTGCTGCGTGATGACCACATATCTGGCCTCATCGATGTCTTCTACGACGTCTTTTAGCGGTTCAAGCCCTTTGCGCCCCTCTGCGTAGAGGTGTGCTGTAGCGACTTGGTTGACGGTCTCCATAGCCATGTTGCTGGCGTCGATTTCATCGTGCAGTCGCATCACCGCAGGTTTTGGAACACCATCCATCTGACCACGGTCATCGACATGGAACAGTGGCACTTTGCCGATGCCCTCTGATCCCTTATCAGTTGCCTGATGCAAGAGGTCCTGGGCATCACGATCTTCAATGTGCATAATGAGCGATGGCATGAAACACTCCTAAAACGTGTTGACGATGTTCTGTTGCTACTGTGTCCGGCAGGGCTATGTACGTTGCGATTTACTTTCATTCCATGCGGCTACAATCTCTGCTCGGGTGGGGGCTCGGCCAATCTTCACGGCAAGTTCGCGTCGAATATCATCGAGTGCACTGCCTCGGGCGACTGGTGGGGGTGGTGTGTTGGCGGTGACGCTATGGGACTGGTTCGTATTTGAGCACTCCAACCGCACCTGTTCTAAAACTGCATGTTCAAATGAGCCGATGTATTCCGCTTTTTCAGGGTGATTCTGGCAATCTGTAACGATTTTGATGATCATTTTCCGGGTGATGTGATCAATCGTTTTGGCATCAACACTGCCGGGCTGCTCACTGATGGCTAAGCGTGCCTTGCGGCAGACGGCATTGATCCATGGTGAGAAGACTTCAAACCAGGTATCGGTAGCCTCGGGACGCAGTGCTGAGCGCAGGGCGATGATGTCACGGAGGCCGGCAAGTGGGTCAAAGTGATTGAACGTTGTGTTCTGCGATGTGCTGTCTGAATGTGTCATAGCCATGCAGTGTCCGGCAGACGTGTAGGCTCTGGACATGTATAAAAACTTGTGCATTTTTTACACGTTCAACTGATGTGTCAAAACAATATACATGTGCATGATGGCATCGGCCTGTTGAGGCTATTTTCGCATGATCGATACAAGTGGCATGAAAATAGCAGCTGAAACAATTGCAATGACAAATAGCGTGTTCCTTGCGGTCTCGTCGCCATAAGATTCCTGAATGCCACCGATGAGATGAGCCATGGCGCCAATCATCCCAACACAAAACAGCACAAGGCCAAAGATTATGAGCAGCCGACGATATAGAATCCTCCCCTGAGCTCTTCGGTCTGCATCTTCCCCATATTTTTCAATATCCTCTTCTGATACGCCGACTGGCTTTGCGACGTTGAGAAAAGTGATGCTAATACTGAGCACCAGCCCTAACCCAGCGATGATCAGAAACTTCGTTGTTGTCATGGCATGGATGTCCATGAATTCTGCAATATCCACCCTGAATGACTCCGTTTTCATGCAGTCCTGTGAGGGGCTTTAGCTCCACCCCACCCCAACTGATGTGCACTGTATATCACTACAGTGTCCGGCAGTGCAACACCTGGAGACTGGTGTCCCCAGGTGTTGCACTCTAGAAACAACAAAGCCACAGAGGACATCATGTGGCTGGATGTGTTTGGTGCTAATCCTAAATGCCCCGACCTTGAAAGACTTTGCTCAGACGCCCTCGCACCGCTGATTTGAAACGCATAGCCTTATCCCATGCCGATGGTTGATCTACCTGGTGCGGTGCCAACTGCTGGGGTTCCGCACTGCTCAAACTCAACCCCGTCGACTTCAGCGTCAGTCTTAGCGTGTTGCAGTGCGGCAATCAGCACCTCAATATCTTCGATATCAAATGGCATCGCCCCGTAGCCCGGGATGGTGAGCGTGACGGTGTTCGCACTATGGCTGACATGCAGCGTGTCGCCCTCACGGTCCTCGACAGCCCAGGGAATAGGTGGGTCCAGACGTTTGATGTCACCAACGACGTTTTCCGGGTAGACCTTGGTTCGGTTCGCAAGGATCAAATGGGTCTCGTGCACCTGATCAACCAGGCGGTTCTTCCAGTATCGACCTTTGACACCAGGTTGCTTGTGGAAATACCCGATGGTGTCACCGGGGCGGACTTGTTCAAATGCAATGATGGTCATAGCCGGTCAGTGTCCGGCATACACAAGCGCCAGGCAGATCATCGGTGCCTGCCTGGCGCTTGTGTCGTGCTTACCCTCGAAAACGGAGACCGCTATCCGCGTAGCTCCGCCACTAGATTAGCCGGCCTGTGGTGCTAATGCACCGTTGATGCCTTGGCGAATGTGTTTGGCCACGGCGATAGAGCGTCGCAAGTCAGAGACTGCACGGTGGTCAGAGGGCATGGTGTCATCTGGATTCAGACTTTCCAAGCTGGTGGATCGGGTGACGAACTGATCCAGGCTGGTGACGTCGATGCTGCGATAGTGCAGTGCTGCTAGCAGGGCTGGGGTGTGATGAGCCGTCCACACTCGGTCAAAAGTGATGGAGTTACCGGCCAGCATGGGTTTGAATTCGGTGCCGCAGTGACAGTGAATGTAGTTCACCGCATCGAATTCAACTTGGACCAGTGGAGCGCCTTCACCGTCATCAATGGCTGCAATAAGGCCATTGACAGTGTGCATATCGGTCACAAAATCGTTCATAACAGTCTTCCACTGGGCGGTGGCTGGTCGAACGATTTGGGAGAACGGTTCTGCGATTTCGTTGAGCTCGTTATCCGTGATGATGATAGCAATCTCTAGCAAGTGTCCGTTTGTTTCATCAAGGCCGGTGGTTTCGGTGTCAAGCCAGGCAATACGATCTGGGTGAGCTGACATAAGCGGATTCTCCTGACAGAAGTTAGTCGAGCACAGTGATGCGTGCGGATTTTGCTGGGTCGAATATGACGTTTTCAGCATGGGCGATTAACTGCGCGTAATTGTAAGCTTCTTGGGTTTGTGAGGCTTCAAAAACGGCAGCTGTGCCGGTGTAGTGCTGGGTTGTCCAGACCTCCACTGCAACTTCGTCATCAAATGAAGTGACGACATAATGCGGTGGACAGCCCACGTCGACAAGCTTGTGGGCATCTTCGTTTTTGGGCTTGACCAAGCGACCGCCATCACGGTAAATGTCGGTGGTCTCACCGAGTTCGGGTTCAATAATCCTGTATTTTGGCTTCATGGTCTTGGTCATACTCTGTCAGTGTCCGGCACCAGGCTAGCCGAAAGGGACACCAGAATCCTCGACGCCACGCAGCGATCAGTGCCGAGCCAGTGACGTTGGATCAGGGCTTTTCCCTTCATCATGTACCGGCTGTACTAGCTTCAGTTGGTCTTGCGCAAGGTCACCTCCACCTCTTGACTTCCTCCCCACGGATAAATCCGGGGGATTTCTCGGGGGTCTACCGGGTAATTGGGCGTCCTTTTTCTGCTGACGCTTCGACTTTGCTAGCACTTGTTCAGCGCGCTGCCGGAAGCGTTGCTCATCACCGCTTTGGTCGAGAATGGCTTGTCGCTCAGCAAAGGCTTGATCAACAGTCATCAAGCGGACGGATACTGGGGCTTGGTTTGTATAGGCCATGTATCAGCAGTGCCCGGCGCTACTTTGGCGGTCAGGTGACGCACGAATTCGTTGGCGAATGCCATCAGCGGGACTGCAAAGATGGCGCCCACAAAGCCACCCACAGCCACACCGGCGGCCACGGCGAGGAATACTGCCAGCGGATGCAGATTGACCGCCCTGCCCATCACCAGAGGCTGCATGACGTTGGATTCCACCTGTTGGACGACCAGGACGACTGCAAGCATAGCCAAGGCGATACCCCATCCGTTGGCCACCAAAGCCAGCAGCACGGCTATCGCCCCAGTGAGTACCGCGCCAACAATCGGGATGAATGACCCGAGAAAAACCAGTACACCTAATGGTAGTGCTAAAGGAACATCCAGAAGCCAGGCCCCCAGTCCGATGCCAACAGCATCGATGAACGCCACCAGGATTTGCACTCTGGTATACGCGCCGAGTGATCTCCACCCGGCGTGCCCCGCTCCGTACACAGGGCGACGATATCCCGATGGTACAAACCGCAAGAGGAATTGCCATATCTTTGGGCCGTCTTTCAAAAAGAAGATGGTGGCAAACAGTGTGGTGGCTACCCCGGCAATGATGTTGGCAGCTCCTGAACCAAAGCCGATAGCCCCTGTGACGATGGTTCCAGAGTGAGTCTGCATTGCAGCACCCAGACTTTGCATCAACTCTTCATGGGTGGCAGCTCCGGCTGGCATCCCCCACTCCACAAGCAAGCCCAGAAGGCGGTCCACGCCAGCCTCTATAGATGATCTCATGGAGGAAAAGCCAGAGGCCAACTGTTGGCCAGTCAGCACTGCCAGCCCGATGACACCGGCCACTAACGTCACAGTGACCAACAGCGCCGAGAGGATGGACGGTATTCTGAACTTGCTGTGTAGAAACTGGTGTCCCGGCGATAGCAGTGTAGACATCATGGCGGCGATGAACAAGGGGACCACCAGAATCCAGATGTAGGACAGCAGCCAGACCAACACCGCGGCGCAGCCTATGATAATCAGCAAACGCCACGACCACCCGGCAGCGGTCATGACACCCTGAGGAATGGCTGCTGTCCTGTTGTGCTCTGAGCGGTCATCGGGCCGTAGTAGCAGCGGCGTAGCGCCATCTGGAAGCGGGGCTGCGGTCACTGGTAAAACACCGAATTCCCCTCGGCGTCGTTTGAACGGTCAGTCATGAGTTCTTCTACGTGGTCCCGGAGACGGCGCGCTTGTTCAGGGTCAAAACCATCTGAGTTAAAAATATCTTCTTCATGAAAGTCACCCTCTGCATCTCGGATGCTGACCGAGTGCTGCACGTGAACTGATGCGCCATCACCGTGCTCGGTTTCTTCGACAACTTGTTCTACATAGATGTGATCGCTGTACTCATCGTTGCCGCCCTCAGTGAATTCAGCACAGCGGATGGTCTTTTCCACCGCATTACCGTGTTCGTCTTCGGTCAGCAGGGTGTTTTGATCAGTGGTAGTCAGATGTGCTGGCCAGTGCAGTTGGTCTTGCATGTCGCTGAAAAAGGCCGCGGACTGCTGCTGATCTGATGGGCGACCTAGGAATTGTTGTAGGTGGCTGCGTGCTTCGTGAAAGCTCAGCGGTGACGCATCGTTGCGCTTTGATACCAGGTTTGGTGTGCTATTGCGCTGATGCAGGATAACTCCCTGGCTGAACGCCGACATACTGTGCTCTGCTGCAAGGTCTTTGGCTAGCGTGAACTGGCGCACTACTGCCATGCCATCATCAGGGTCGTCACTGAGACGAAATTCTACAGAGCGAATCGCTGTCTCTGATGGTAATCCAGCATCCACGAGAAACGATGGGTCAGCTTGACGTTCGTGGGTGCGGATACGTTCTTGTGGCCACTGGAGGCGAGAGGGCAGGTCATCAAGGAATTGTTTGCCAGCCAGCTCGTGAGGCTCAAAATAGGGACGGCTCAAGTCAAGTCCGACGTCTGCTTCGGAATGGGTCTTAGTGGCATACTTGCCATCGTTGGTGCGGTTGTTCTGCTGTGCTTGCTGAGCTGAAGATAGTGGTTGAGTCATACAGAGCTAGTATCCGGAGCAAGACTCACAGGCCGCAACACTGTAGGCAAAGTGTCAGTTGCCAAGCGCCTCGATAAGTTGTTTTCCGGCGGATTTATGAGATTCTGGGCTCCGAAATTCAGCGCTATGGACATCAGCGTTTTTTGTCTAGAAAGACGCTCCTGTCGAATATCAAGCAGCTGATGCTGGGACCATGGAGTGGAACAGCTTATTCGTGAAAGAGCTGTATTTGGTGAGTATATTCGGGAATGGTTCGCCAAGGCCATGATCAGCGATCTAGTCTATGTTGGTGACCGTGAGCAATATTCAAGCCTATAGCTTCGGTATCAGAGGGAAGCTCAGGGGTGTGCTTTAATGCCGATAAGAGTCAGAACTGTTTCAACAGTTTGTTGAGCAAGTTTGTCGTTCAAAGGAGCACCAACTGGGATGAATGCCCTAGCAAGGACCGGACCGAGCAATAAATCACAAATGAAGTCAATATCAACGGCATCTGCATCGATCTCATTTCGCTCATCCGCTGCATTCATTATTCTTGCTATATTTTCTCTCCGAGGCCTGATGAACTGAGTCTCATAAAGCGAGCCGAGGCATGGGTCATTACGTATCGCTTCGAGTAGGCCAGGGAAGTTCTTACCCAGGATAGGGTCTGAAAACATTGCGATCTCCTCACGTTGCAAGGTAAGAAGATCTTGATAAAGTGAACCGGTATCTACTGGTGTCCCGATCCCAAATTTTTTTTTGATTATTTCTAACGCGAGGTGCGCCACGCTGGTGAAGCGGCGATAAAATGTAGGACGTGTAGTACCAACTTCGGTCACGAGACCATCTACTTTTAGTGCAGAGAATCCTTCATCCGCCATGATCCGTTCGCCAGCATGAATGATTGCTTCTGTAATGCCACCGCTTAATGGCCTTCCACTTCTGTTACTTACCACTCTGTAATTTTACCACAATCGGTTACTTTTCATACGAAAAGAAGTAGGCTGATATACCCGATAGTCTGTAATGTAATGCTGGGGAGGCTACTGTGGATGACTGTGACCAAATGACAGACAAACCACTTCAAATAAAAGAATTTCTCGGGCCAGCTGAAGACCGATATTTCGCGCAAGGTTACCAGTCTGTTCTCTACTCCCTGCATTCTGTTATAAAAGCGCACTCAGGTTTGGCAGAAGCAGTTTGCGAAGTTGTTTATCCACCTAGGTGGTCGGCTAGACATAGAGACGAAGAGTGCTCAGTGCCACACTTGAGTTCTGTTGATGCTGTGATTTTGTCCCTAAAGTTGTTAGAAAACATTTCATCAGTCGAAGAACTGAATGCACTCAGCCTTTATCGAGTGAGCTGTATCGACTTGACAGCTGGTTCGAGACCTTGGTTAAGATTAGAAGCTGTGCCGATTAGGCTGTCTTTCAAGTATGACAAGGGTTCATTAGTTTCTAAGGCCCAGGTAGGTAATATTCGTGTTGGGATTACTTTAGTAAAAGATAATTCAGGGTCGAGATTATGCAGCCTACCTAGAGGTCCTGAAACAGTTTACAGTCATCTTTTCCAGACCACCGAGGGTAACTCTCTTGTACAAAGTCTCAATTCAGAGCACGGCATACTTAGAAGCGAACATGACCTAAGAGCGAATAATGCTACGTTTTCCGCTCCCGGAATTGAGGCATTGCGATGGCCTTCTGTGACGGTTATCGACTACCTTGTAACGATGGGCCAGCTCACACAAGTTTTGGTTTACTCATATGCTGGTACGTCCCGCTCTGAGGCGGGTGCTCTCTGGATGCGTACGATGAAAATCCGTATAGACAAGCCCTCCGCTCCACTCCCCGTAAATTTTAAAGCTGAAACGAAAATTTTACGTGATCAAGTTTGGAAAATTGACGGCAAACGAATTCACGATGTCAAGGTTGAGTCTTCAGCTTCATCAGGAGCTTCAGCGCAAGCTACACTTGCTTATGAAGAGGCTTCAACGCGATGGTGAAAAGAAAACAAAGTATCAAACCCGACAACACTACTGTCGTGGCCAGCATTTCAAAGTATGCTCCTAAGTCAATTGACTGCGATTCTGATTTTACAGTCTTGCTGCGGGTCGCAGCCGCTCGGCTCGCCAAGGTACCCTACTCTTCGGTTAAGATTGCCGATGTCGCAAAAGATGCCAAGGTACCTGAGGAACTTATTTATAGACAGTTCCGTGACATGCACGAAATTGGTTCGTCGATACTGGAACACGAACGCTCAAGCATGAGCAATGTACAACAGCGAGTTTTAGGGATGAGGCTAAGTCCACTAGAGCAACTAGCTGAAGCCTTTCGAATGGTTGGTGAAAACCTTTCAAAAGACATCGTTGTTAGGGCCGGGGTGCGTATCGCATCCGAGTCCCGCAATTATTTTCCAGACCGTCGAATGGACCCTTTTCGAACATGGGAAGGGTTCGTTAGCTCACAGCTCAGCCGTGCACAAGATCTAGGCATGATTCGAGTCGACTTGGATCTCAATTCTATTACATGGGTTATAGTTGCTGCAGGAATCGGTATGAAGGATATTCTCTCAGTGTCCAACTCCTGGGACACTGCACCTGAACGATTTGAGAAGATTCTCCAAAGTATTAATGTACTCATCAGCTCTTGTAAGGCTGGAACCTCCGGAGTCACAGGGGAAGCTAAATGAGCATATCAAATAGACGAATTGCAGTAATCACAGGTGCTTCAGGAGGAATCGGCCGTGCTACAGCCATCAAACTCTGTGATGAAGGGTACGACATCATCGCTCACTATCACAGTGACCTACTTCGGTCTCAAGAACTCCAAGAGCAAATAGAACAAAAAGGCAGACTTTGCTGGCTCGTCACAGCTGACCTCGCAACAGAGGAGGGTATTAACTCACTCTTATGCGGTGTAGCCGACGTTCTTGACGTACTACCCAATTCATCACTAACGGCGCTGGTCAACAACGCAGCTCTTCTATTGGGTCCGTCGTTCGAAGAGGCTACGGTAAGCGAGTTCGACCGATACTTTGCTGTTAATTCAAGAGCACCATTATTCATTTCTCAAGGCATAGCTAAATTGATGGCGCCAGGGGGCAGTATAGTCAACATTTCGTCCGCGGCAGCACACTTTTCAAGCCCCGGAGATATAGTTTATGCGATGACTAAAGCTACTATTGAATCTTTTACGAAAAACGCGGCACAAGCTCTGGCAGGGAAAGGTATCCGAATCAACGCTGTTATGCCTGGGTTCACGGACAATGGTCATCAGGCATTCAAAAGTCCTACTATCCGAACCCATATGTCCAACTACTCGGTTCTAGGAGGGGTTTCATCACCGGAGACTGTCGCGGAGGCGATTTCATTTTTGCTGTCCGATCAAGCCGATAGAACTACAGGGGCTGTCCTAGACGTAAGTGGTGGAAGTGCACTTGGTGCTCGACAACGTGAAAAGAATTCGTTCTCACTACGAGACCTTAGGGATGAGCCCGACCAAGGATGAAAGCCTCTTATGAGACTCGTATTTGACCTCTGCTGTGAATAATCGTACAACCATGTTCAGATAGTCAACAATTTAGAAACTTGATATTTTACACTTACCACTCGAATTTTTTGGCGAATCATGAGACTCATTTATCGAACTCAGACCTGCATTAACCGAATCGGGCTTTTCTTCACTGACTTGGCACAACTATGAGGGTGCAATGTGGCTTGATGGTTCTGACATCATAAGAGCCTAATCTTTTTTAAATAATTGACGAGCAATACGTTGTACATTCCGTGCCGCGCGATCTCCAGAAGTACCCAGCGGGTTTTCTGGCACCATATAGGTCCAGGTAGCTGAAGGCCGACGAAGACCGAGTTGTTCGACAATGCCTGTAGGATCATCAACATCGTAACTTGCCACCATCTCGCAAACAACTTTATGCACACTCTCAAAAAAAACATCAAACTCACGCAGCGCAATAAGATGAAACTCTTGCACAGGGTCTTGCCCAGCGAGGACCCTCAAATTTATGCCTTCTCTCACGTCGTTGAGGAATGCAAGATGAGTGGTCCATGCCTCGTCTATGGCATGAAGTCCAACGGTTCGGACAAGCGCGTTGTACCCTCGCCACCCTAGCTTCGAGATCAAGTTCTCTGCCTGTCCAGGAATAGTTTGCAGCACCTGTTGGGCCATCTCTTCAGCGCCAAAAAGTATGTCTTTACGAGTGCCAATAACCGCTTGGCGTTGAATAGATATTGCTCTGGTGTACTGCCATGTTGAGCGATGCCTTTCCAAGCGAAGTGCTTCGGCAATCTTCTGGGAAGACACCACCATCTCGCTTAACTCCCGCCCAGAGACTTTTCTTCCTCGGTACTGGAGCTTCCTCTTCATGAAACCAGGAATATGAGCTTTTATTAGCTCATCTTCCAGGGAAATGAAGCGTATTGTAGTACCAGGGTCACCTTGTCGACCTGATCGTCCAAGTAATTGAGCATCTAGTCTGCGAGATGGATACATCGAGGTGGAAATTACTACAAGCCCACCTAGCTCTACTATCCGATTTCTATCACTTTCATCGGGTCCGCCAAGTTTAATATCAGTACCTCTGCCAGACATTTGCGTTGAAATGGTCACTGTACTGTATTGGCCAGCAAATGATATTATCTCTGCTTCTTCCGCGGAGTTGCGCGCGTTCAATACTTTGGCAGACACCCCTTCAGCATCTAACATGCTGGCTAAATGTTCCGACTCAGCGACGCTCTGGGTGCCAACCAGAACCGGTTGACCCTGTGAGTGTCTTTTTGTGATCTCTTGTAGGATGCCGGCTTCTTTTTTGGCATGAGTAGAGAACACTCTTATGGGTTCATCAATACGAATTTTGTTTTTATGTGGCTCAATACGTCCACTTTCAGCACTGTAGAACTCTTGAAGTTCGTCAGCTACCGCAAGCACAGTCCCGCTCATACCGGCCAGCAAACTGTATCGCAACAGAAGGTCTTGAATCGTTATAGAGTCCAACACTACACCTGGTTTCGTGACCTCTAATCGCTCCTTAGCCTCGATCGCCGCATGCAGTCCATCAGGCCATCGATGCATATGCGCTATCCGACCCCGGGAAGTGTTAATCAGTCGAATGGAGCCATGCTCTACCAGATAGTCGATATCGCGGTGGACAAGTGTGCGTGCATACAGTGCGAGATTGATTCGGGTGAGCATATCGATATTTTCAGTAACATATAGGTTGACACCACCCAACTGATCCTCAAGCAAATCAACGCCGGCTTCCGTGAGGGAAACCGCGCTGAGATCAGCATCCACCGTGTAATGCTCCTCTGGTGACAGTAGTTCTACAAGCGAAGTAGCGTTATAGAAATCATCACCTATGTGGTCCCCCTCGCCTGCAAGTACTAATGGAGAGACGGCTTCATCTATCATCACTGCGTCGGCTTCGTCGACAATGCCTACGTCGAAAGTAGGCCCAACCTGTTCAGATAAATCGTGCGCGAAGCCGTCTCTGAGCACATCATAACCAACCTCGCTTACCGGCGCGTAGACGACATCTGCCGTGTAAGCCTGCTTCCGGCCGTCCACAGACGTACGCTGTCCAACCCAAGCTACTTTGATTCCCAATAGTTCATAAATTGGACCCATCCAAGCGGCATCGCGTTCTGCTAGGTAATCATTTACTGACAAAACATGCACACGGCGCCCAGAAGCACCAAGAGCAGCAGCAGCTAATGCGCCGACAATTGTTTTGCCCTCACCTGTATCCATTTCAACAACATAGCCGTGAATCAAAGCACAAGCCCCAAGGACCTGCTCATCGTAGGGCTCTACCCCTAACCCACGTATACACGCCTCACGTGCAACCGCTAAAATTTTGGCTAAATTCTGTCGGCTAGCAATCGCACTGTTCTGACCCAATACGTTGGTCGCGAACCCATCAAGCTCATTGTCGGGGATGCCTGAGACCTCTGATTGTAGTGCTCGCGCAAGTTCAAGGATATCGTTGAATTGGCTTAAATGTGCTGTGCCAGGTGTGCCAAGAAAACGGTGGAGCCAACGGGGGAAGTGCTTCCTTATCACCAAAATCCTCCAAAAATTATCTTTTGTATATAGCAAGTCGACTGAGTATCTGCGTTAATTAGGTAACTCAACAGTATGAGGCTTTTTTAAAATTAGATGCTGAATCCCCACATTTACAATCAGACAACCAGTAGGAACAGAAGTTAAACGATTCACCAAATAGAGCTAAGCTTCTAATCTGTGCATTTCTCATATACTGATATATGCGATCTAGCAGTAACATCGACTTCCCCACCTTCCCAGTCTTTCATTCGAGCTACCAATTTAAAACCTGCTTGAGCAGCCAGGCCGTCAACATCTTGTGGTAAAGAGAATCGCGACACTTCGACAAAAGTAGACACATTTCCATGTCCGACAATTGAACGGAGTGCGACGAGGCGCTGCTCGATTGGATCAACCTCGATTTGGTCCAGAAGAACCAGGTCCCCTTTCCCTAAGGGTGTTGTTGTGAAGAGTGTGTTGTCGGCACGTAAGTAATGGTGAGCCGCGTAGTTCTCAATGATCAAATATCCTCCAGACTTCAGAAAACTCGAAGCAGAGTGTAATGTCTGTCCGCGCTCTTCCTCCTTCATGACCATAAAGAATGTGTTATTCATAATCATGCAGAGATCGAAACTCTCGTCACCGGTTGCTTCAACGAAACTTTTAACTTCGGTACGTACGCTTGACTCTGGGTCTTTGTCATGAAGAGTATCGATCATGCGCTGAGAAATATCGATACCAAGGACGTCGTTGCCGACGAGAGCTAAGGGGATCGCTGTACGACCGGTACCCACCCCAAAATCAACAATTTTACAGCCATTTGGGTGTATTTGTTGAACGTACTCAACAACTTGAGGCACGTCTATAGGCGGATAAAGCAGATCATAGAAACTAGATACGACATCTCCATACATTGGGATTTCATTCACTTGAACCTCCTTGCAAAACATCGTGCATTGCTGACGTAAACTTAGGGACAGCACCAGCTTGGTTGATCCCTAACCCACTACTTTCCAAAATCATAAACTGAATTTTTTCTGTATCAGAAGGAAGGGGCACTAGAGCGAGTACCACACTGAGAAGTGCAATATAGGAAGGAGACGCTATAATCATGCTGGTTGGAATATCGTTACGCAACATTGAATGTATATGAGCCGAACAGTCAAAAACAGTTTTTTCGAGTCGCCTGTTCCGATGCATTAAAAAGTGGAGGGGTCTCCTTGGTTCAAAAATTTGCAAATGCTTCCAGGGAGTCACATCACCGTTTTTATCGAAAGTGCGTGTCACAATTTCAGCATCTGTTGTTCCCGGGTATGGCCCGAAAAAGGTCCAAATTGGTATGAAATGCATGAAGGGGTCGATCCGGGCTGTCAATTTCTGACAAGCTGAGATCTGGTGTAATCCTGTCAGACCTAGCCATGTGCCCAACAGAAAACTCATAGCTATTTCTCTACTTCGGATTGTATTTCGTGCCATTTGGAGACCGTCCACTCAATTGCATTGTTGACCAGCTGAGAATGCTGTTCATTGAAAAGTATCGATTCGTGTGTTGCTTCTCGGTTTTCGAAAGAAGCACTTGATGCTGAGTTGGCTAGTATTTCCTGCACAAACCGGGACTGAATAGAGTTTGAAAACCCTAGAACATCAGTCGAGACCACAGATGTTATAAGTTTGGTTTGTTGTGGAGAGAGGCCAGATTCGACCCATAGTTTGGCCGCGGATTTTGATTCTCGATATGCGTCAATCCAAAACTTAGACTTTCTCATCTCTAAGGACATTGTATTACTGGATTCAGGCGGTAGCTGTTGTACTCCATCCAATTCTTCAGGCGGTAGCTTACCGCCAAAGAATGTTCGCACAATCCGCCGGAGAAGCGCTTGGTTTAGTCGTAAGTAGCTAAAATTCGTATCAGCACCAGGTGTGAATTGCGCCGGTGGTGAGGGGTCAACAAGAACGAGCCCTGCGACACGGGAACCAAAATAGTGTGCGTGTGCCCGTACTAGCAATGCACCAACCGAATGTCCGACCAGGATAACTGGTTCAGCCCTATCCTCGAATCCTATATTTGCTAATTGTCGTTCAAGAACCGCTGTATAGTTCTGTTTTCTGAAGCAGGCATCAAATGCTGATTCAGCAGCTCTTTGGACGAGGATTACCTCATATTTGGAAGGCTCCAACCTAGACGCCACCCAAGCCCAAGAAGAAGGTCCGGACATAAGTCCGTTTTCAAATATGATGATGAAACGCTGCTTCTTCATTTGAGTCTCCGGAATTTTGCCCAGGACTCTAGCATCGGTAGCGTAGACGGCTTATACAAAAATTGCCGGACAGTTTCATCTAATATGGGATGAAAAGAGGCAAAGGCCCACATGAACCTGTTTAAACCCATTACTATAGCTATAGATATGTGCATAGTAACCATTGAAATCTGCCATATTCTACGGATCGGTGTCGGCAAAAATACCATCACTGGTGCTGATACTTCTCCGATGATCACTGACCAAGCAATTGCCTTCCTAATTGCTGGGTAGCGGACCATCAAATTATTGAACTCAACACCGCCATAAGAGACAGTGCGGGTAATCCCAATCATTGCATCGCCCGACCGCCATACGGGAGAGATAAGTTTGACATATCCCGAAGTAAAGTAGGAGAGGATACATTGTCCGCTAATAAAAAGAGAAGCACTACGCTCCATCTTGCTCCCGGGTTTTGAAAACGATGCGACTAATTGTCCTGCTTGTTGCACTACCAAACCCTGGTCCGCCCCGTCTTGTCCAAGTCCTGCCGCCCTAGTATTTTGGTATATTTGTGTGGTTGCTTGCACAACTCTGGCGATTTTTGCCAAACGCTGTCGCGGCTTAGAGACGAGCAGAGTTATAGAAGCACCAAGTTTGACACCAGCAGTAATACGGTTAGCGGTGTGAGAAAATAGCGGCTGCACAAAACTGGAACGCATAAATCGCGGATATTGAATGCGTACAACACGCCAGGGCAAGTATTCAGAACGCTTGGCTTTATTGGAATCTAGAAGGTCCTCAATTGATTCAGCCACAAAACCAAATTGCGCAAAAATATCTGCTCGTCTAAAAGCGTTCAACACACTGCTGTGTGGTATTGTATCTCCGTGTTTATTTTGTTTTCTTGTTAGCATGAATTACCTGTTTCGAACGGTACTGAGTATTTAGCGGATTCTGGCTTCAGAGCGATTTCCGTCAGGCGCCTTTCGATGGCTGACACTAATGCGCCCGTTTTGCCTGAGAAATTTAAAGCATATGCGGCGTAAATCTTTGGGCCATCAAAACCACTCATTACCAGAGCGCCTGCGCGAAACCCTGGTATTTCACCTCTCTTGCCGCGGATTTTTGTTTTCTTATGTTTGTGCAGTACTGGCAAGAACAGCTCTGAGCGGAGATTATCGACTTTTAGCTCTGTCTCATCAAGCAGTCGAAGTGTTTTCGCAAGGTTTTTCGTGGTGTTCCGATACCAGGCGGAATCACCTGCGGTAAAGCTGAGTACTATTTGTTCGTCTATGAGCGGGGGCAGGGAGATAACCCCATGAAGTGGGGAGCCGACAAGGTGATTTCTAATTTCATTAGCTAGCACATCTGCTGCGGCGTTGGAGCTGTACCGCATCATATATACGATTGCTCGCGATAATCGTACTTTTTTACTTATTGAATTCAGGTCTAATCCATCAGCAAGCAGGCTTCTTTCATGAGCTCCGGCATCGGTGCCTGGCCGATAAAACTGGTTTAGCAATTTGATTTCAATCTCAGTATTCAAGATTTTGCTGTCGATGGCAGCTAAACGCATCAAACCATATAATGTAAAGATTTTTTGCGCGGAGGCCAGGACCATAGGGGCCCTAACCCCCGCGCTCCAAAACCGCTGGTCTTGCATACCAAAGAGACTAAACCGATCCATGTTTGCCTTTATCCAGTTATCTGCGCGCACACGGTTTGAATTTATATCCACGGTTTATTTCTCCAAATAGGCAAGGCCTTGTTTTACGATTCGTAGAGTCGAATGAGATCATGTATAGATGGAGTATCATCGCCTGTCTGTTGATCTAGAGATATTTCATTATCGATCGCTCCTCCAACAGCAGTTGTCCACTGAGTAATCGTGGCTGCCGTCAGCAAAGCCGTTGTTGTCAGAAACCCAGGCGTGCCCATTACTAGACCATGGTCTTCACCTAGCACCTGAAAACCATCACTCTTGAGGGCCACAGAGTTTGCAGCATTCTCCACGCTTCCACTGATATCTAGTGGTGCTTTTCCGGTTGTAATCATTTTATTTCACCCCTCTCTTTACGACAATATGGCCATTCCAGCGCCATGTGACATACTTTACAGTATGGTCTGTTACGTTTGAAGACCTCATTCAACAAACTTTTTCTGGAGCAGTCATAAAATCTTTCACTCGTAGCTTCGCAGAATGAGAGCAGTAGATAAACCTACTTAGAAGTCCCGCAAGAGTTTTAAGCAAATACAGGGCCGTTCCCTACCGCCATGGTCATGGATTTCTTATGATGACTTGATTACTTGATTTTTTAGCATGTACCTATTAGACCTCCGACCTCTAATGCTGAGTGGATGTTCATCTTGGGGTGCGTTGCCACTGCAACTTCGGTTTCACCGAATGCCACACTGTAGTGATCTTCATGGACAGCCACACCGTAATCGTCTTGTGGGCCTACGATGTGGAAGATGTGGGCTGCTTTGTACCGCGGTTGGCGCAATAGCAGTCCGATGACTACATCAAGTTGAGCCTGTTGTCCCCCTGCATCTTCGATACGTTCTGGGGTTCCTTCAAGGAAATAGCTCACTCCAGGGTGATGCACTTCTAGAGACTTGGCTAGTTCGATCAGCTGAGGGATGCCAGGGTCATCATGTTTTTGCATAACGGCATACAGCTGGTTGTAGAGGTCAATGATGGAGGGCATCGTCCCTTTGAGCGCTTTCAGTGCAGCCTCAAGACGGTCTTTGACTGGCAGATTCAGGATGATGGTGTTGCCCAATTCGGAAGCGTGATGTCCTGCATAGCTGTCGTAGATCAGTGACCACCGGTTCGCTATCAAGCGCATTTGATGAATATTTTCTGCGTTCTTGAATTCTTCTAAGAGACGTTTTGCCTCAGTTCTCAGTGAACCGGTCTCATGTAGGGCGTATTCTTCCAACATTTCATGAAACTGATCAGTGGTCAGCTCCAAAACATCTGGTTCGATGTGACGTGTCATGACTACGCCACCTGCCCGGTGTTCGGCGCGATCCACACACCGTCACTCCAGCGTGATTCGCCGTAAGCACTCTTCCGGTGATCCATGATCTTGTTCGTGATCAGCTCATCACCAAGCGTGGTGAAGTCCCATGATTGGTTGGCAAATTCGTAGAGTTCATCTGCGGCGTCCAGGTCGAATTCACCCATGATGGGGTCAATGAATTCGCGCAGTAAATTTTTTGCATCGGTTTTCTTGTGAGTATGAGGTGGCGCAATACGGCTGGCACTGTGCCGCTTGGCCAAAGGTGTTGTCATGACAGATCGGCTCCTAGGTCGGTGGATTACTTGTATCTCACCTGAACAGTGTCCGGCAGTGCAGTTCAGCACAGAACGGTTTCAGTTTTTGAGAAAATGCGAAACAAAAACAGCCGGCCAAGCACCATAAAAGGTACTCGGCCGGCTGCTATATAGACAGTAGATTTAGACTGCTACTGGTTCGCGCTGCTCTGTTTCTGCCGCGCCGGTGTCTGCTGCTGTTTGCTTTTGTCCAATAGTGGCCATGGCACCCAACACAAAGGCCCGGTGATCAGTGTCGGCCTCATAGCGTCCAGCCCCCACCAGACCGCCGTATTTCCCTGAGAACACAGCTTCAACCCCCACGGAGAGTACTTCGTGGGCGTTTTTTCGACCATATTCTTTGCCAATGTAAGACGTCACGAAGTTGTCTGGCCGCGCCACCTCTCGAACACCGTTGCCCGGGTAAAGGTCAATCAAATCTTCCCGTTGACCGTTTTCATGCGTGGTGCGGCGCTTTAAGAAGGCTTCTTCCATATCTCCGATGCCTGGTACGACCTTTTCAAACCGGTGTGACATCTCGTGTGCCGTGGTGGAGAACGCTACGCCATGTGAGCTATCGCCGCGCTGGGCTGGGTCGTTGCCAGAGTGGGTTGCTGGGTTGGTGGTGATTTCTGGTGCAACCTCAGCTTCCACGGTCTCCATGCGGTTTTGTGGACGGCGCCAGACGAGGTCACCGCGGCCATTGTCGGTGTAGTACATCTCCCAGTGATTGCCTTTTGGCCGGTTGCTGTGGCTGACATCGCCGCCGTGGCGCATCCGTTGGACCTGCCAGTGTTCTTCGACCATCACCGTCTGGAATGGTGCAGCACCGGCACCTTCGAGCTCTTCTTCGGTAGCTTCACGCCAAGTTCTCGTGCCGTCGTCGTAGCCACCCTTGCCAAATGAGCTGTTCTCAAAGTCTTCTTCGGAGTCAAACAATTTGACCTTCTGTGATCGGACTCGCTTCTTCTTTTCCAACAGCCTGCGGTCGGCATAGTGGGCGCGACGTTTCGAGATTCGAGCGTAGACATCTGGGCCGGCATTATGCTGATAAATCCACTCAGATGGGTAGATTTCTGCAACCTGTTGGAATGCAGCTGCCGACTTCTTCGTGGTGCGGTCACTCCAAGTGGTGTCCCCGCCCAGGTCACGCAGCTCAGATAGGGTTTCGACGTAGGCGTCGGAAAGCTTGGTCAGAGACTCTGATTGGTCTTCTTCGTAGAATCCTCGTGCAAGATCACGACGCAGTTCGCCCTGTTTTGATCGCAATTGGTTGGAACGAGTGTTGAGCGCAAGCATTTCATCGCTGTATTTAGCATCCGTCAGCTCCTTGCGCGCCTGATCTACCTGCTTTTGGGCCTGCTGAGCGTCGTAGGAATTCGCACCGTAGGTTTTCATCATGTGCTCACGGTTTTTGACCGCTCTGTTGAACACATCGTGAGCCGAGGCCTCCAGACCTCGCTGCTGCTCTACGATGTCTTCGAGTTCAGCCCCGAGTTCATCGAGTGCTTCGTTGGTTTGGATGCGGAAGAGCTCACCCTGGGCTGGCAGTCGGCCAACGGAGACCCCGGCACGTTGCTCCGCTTCGGTGGCCACTGTGTAGCCGACTTGGATGACCGCTGCTTCGGCGGCTTCGGTGACCGTGTCTTTGCCCATCTGATCTTTGAGACGTAATGCGGCATCGACGGCTGCTTTGCCATACATTTCTTCGTAGCGTTCACGGTTTTCTTCGGTCACATGGTTCAGCAGCTGGGCGTAGCTCTGGTTGTGATGACGGTGATCGGTCAGTAGCGAGATGTCTTGGGCTACCGCGTTGAGTTGGGCTGGCTCCCACACGTGATCTGCTGGGATTTCAAAGGTGCCACCCTCACCAATGACCGATGCACGAGCATCGTTGGCGGCACGTCGAGCTTTACGGTAGGCGGCGCGGTATGCGGGGTCTGATGAGGGGCAACGACGGCCACCATCGGCGATGGACCGGCACATTAGCTGCTCACCTCGCTGTCAGCGGTGATGTCTTCGAGTTCTTCATTGATGACATCTTCGCCTTCTTCGGTATTGACGTAGCCAAGATGAGGTTCGATCTGGATGGCTTCAGCAACCTCATCTGGAGCCTCGGTGACGATGCAGCGTCCCGGCCAGTACCCGGCCATAGCAGCCAATGCGCCCAACGGGTCTTCATAGGATGCTGTGATGACCTGGTTGAAGACATTGAGTTCGATTTCACCGGCGGCCATGTGCTCGGCAAATGTGACGATTTCTTCATCGCCTATGAAATGTCCGTCGTTCCATGCTGCGGTTTTATCGGCCACAGCGACCGCGATAGTTGGACCGGTTTCGTACCGGATACCTGTGCTGGTCATAATGACTCCTTGATAGTTGCGGGTGCATGATGGGAGTGTCCGGGGACACCTGTGCGCCGCCGTATAGGAATCAGAGCATGGCCACGCTCCAAGACTTGTAGAGCTCAGAACGGTCTTGCATCATCAGTGCCATGCAGATGGCAAAGCCTACGAATGCAACAAAGGTGGGTGCTGCATACCAGCTGTTGGTCTTCTTGTTGACCAGCGTGGTGGTCGTGAAGATCAGCGTTGAGACGGTGGCGATACTGAAAACCGCCATGAGGATATTGTTGACGACCCTGTGGTGATAGGCATCATTGATGAACTTCACCCAGTCGGGGTTCGTGTTGATGTACTCGATGAGAGCATCGATCACCCTACATCACCCCGGTGGCGTAGAAGACGGTGATCAAAGCGAATAGTGCCGCGGCTGAAGTCATGGTGAGCGAGAGCAGTCGGGCCTGGTGATCTGGCTCCGCATCGTTTTGCGAGTCTCGATATCGGCGGTGAAACACAATGACGCCAATGCTGAGCGTGGCGACAGCGCAGACCAAGGTGACAACGGTAAAAATGCTCACAGCTACCACCCGAGTACGGTGTGGGTAAACGCCCAGGCGCACGCTGCGATGATCGCAATGTAGCCGATGATCTGGATGTCGAGATGTTGTTCCATGGGGTCGTCAGAAGTTGTACCGGCAGCACGTAGCTTCACAGCTTTGACGAGGTAGTAGACGCAGACAGCAATAACCAATGGCATCACTATCCCTACCGCGGTCGGTGAGATGGGGTCTGCTGCATACAGGCTAGATAATTCGTTCATGCACCGACAGTGTCCGGCAGATCAGATTTCCCACTTAATGAAGCGCACCGCGGTGTCGTACTGGAGGCAGTTTACTTTTCGGCCACCAGGCAGGCGTTGGATCAGTTTGACGGCATTGGGTTGGGTCCACAGGGCTTGTGCAAGGTATTTCTCGCCCTTTTTCAGGCCATGCTCGGGATCATCACGTCGCATTAGGGCGACAAATCGTGAACCCTTACGCAGACGGGAGCGGAATGCTTTAGACCGAGCTGAGTGCGGCTGGGTGGTCTGGCCGCCAGATGGTCTGCTGGTGCATCTGGCCCCAGGTTTTGCCCCGCATGTTGGGCATGGAACGCTGTTGACCGTTGGGAGTCCTGACATGTTAAAAATCTCCTAATGCTGTTGAGTCGAAGTAATCCCGCGGGATGTAATGTCTCGGCCCCATGCCGTCATGAGCGAGACGGGTTGCGGGAATGCCATGAGTCGAATGCTCCATATCTACCAGGCGCATTCGGCCTTCATGCAGTGTCACGCCGTAGGCCCGGTGTGCGCCGGTGTGCGCTTTGACGAAGACTTCTGCCGGCGGCCCTGAAGGATCAGTGGCTCGCTGGACCCACATGTTCTTCAACTCGCGCTGGCTTGCTCCATGGCTGCCATCCGCGGGTACGACGTGTTGCATAGTTCGAAAGTCGTACCACTGACCTTCTGTTCCGTAGACAGACGCTCTATAATGATTCTGACGCATAAACCGCATGATTCTGCGGATCTTTGATAGTCTCAATGCAGCTAGCGACAGCTATCGGCAGGCTACAATGGCAGACGTAGAAGGGTAGGGCATGGCAGCGAAGAGATCACCGCACCGAGATAAAGGCTCAGGCGGCCTCCACAAGCGAAAATCAGACGGCATGTGGGTAGCGACTTTAGAACTACCACCAGGTCCAGATGGTAAGCGACGACGAAAACAAGCGGTCCGCAAGAGCAGGGGTGATGCACAAAAACGACTCCGCGAGATGCGATCCGAGCTAGACGACACCGGCGACATGTCCACCAAGTCCACTAGGCTCTGCGACTGGCTCGACACCTACATGCAAGACATCGCGCCGCTCAGGCTGACACCGCAAGTACTTTACGACCGAGAGTCAGTCATTAGACTTTTCATCAAGCCGTTGCTGGGCAAAAAATTTATTGATCGGATTACGACCGATGATGTCCGGCGTCTACATAATGCTGTCCTTTCTACACCGCGAGACCCCAAGATGCGTGGCAAAGATATTAAGGACATTCCGGCTGGCACACCAATGCTCTCTGCGTCGTATGCCAGAAATGCGCACAATGCCCTGTCTGCAGCCCTAAAGGCAGCACAGCGGGAGCAGAAGCTGCGCATCAACGTGTGTGACCTTGTAGATCGACCAGTGGCAGGCACAGCACTAGACAATGCTCTTACTCAAGATCAGTTCAAGCGACTCACGAAAATTCTTAGAGACCGATGACCACCGCGTCATGTGGGCAACATTCCTACTCACCGGGGCAAGACGTGGCGAAGTCGCAGGACTGGAAATAGACCGCATCCAAGACGGCCTATTTGACTTTTCATGGCAACTCAAATCAATCAGCAACATCGACCTGTCAAAAAATAATGACTACGAATACCGTCACATCGTCGGTAAGCGCTACCTAGTGCGCCCCAAAACAACGGGATCGATCAGAGTTACGCCAATACCGGCATCGCTTGATGATCTGCTCCAAGAGTACGTTGGGGACCGGGAAGGTTTTGTATTCGTCAATTCCAAGGGCGATCCCTACGATCCATCAACAATTGGCAGAATGTGGAAAAACTTATGGAAGCGGCAGGGCTGCCAAATCACATTACACTGCACGGCGCACGCCATACCTTTGTTGACATGATGTACAACTCCAAGCGCAAAGTACGGGAGGACGTAATCACCCAGCTTGTGGGACACTCTACTAGGGCCATGTCCCGGTCATACCGAGTAAATGCAGAGCTAGACCACGCTCGGGTCGCTGTCAATGAACTAGAGCAGCTAGCATCCGCTGGTGTTGGTGACGCAGAGATCATCGCGTGATTGCTTATAGGCGTGCTGGTATAAGCGGTTTTGGGTGTGAATCTTTCCCCGGTGTTGACATTCCTATGCACAGCGTGTATACTGGTGTTAACAGCAACGGAGAAAGAAGGAAAACAAAATGATGTACACCACCCAGACCCAAGCAGTCCAGCAGATCGAAGCCACTCTGAAAAACGCAGGCCTCGACCACAGCAACTACGATGTCCTCACCATCGCCGATGAATACCACCAAGAAAACAACAACTACGACAATATCGACCAGAACACCGAAATGGTCCTGACGATTGCAGAAGATCATGTCCTCTAATCAACAATTCATCGACAATGTGGTAGCCGCCTCCGAAGCCATAGAGCAGGCCCAGGAGGCGGTCACCGCAGCCATAGCAGACCGGGCAGACGCCATACGTGCAGCACTCGACGCAGGTGTCGGCGCGACCCCTATTGCCCATGCACTCGAGGTGTCGCGGCACCGGGTCTACCACATGCGCGACCAGGGCAAACAGTGAGCCTATCAATTGGTGACCAGGATGGGTATGGCCGGTACGGGATCCTGGACGCAGACAGTGATGGCGCGTTGTTGTGTCATAAGTGTGGCGAGTATTTCCAGCATCTAGCCACCCACGCCAGGATGACGCACGGACTATACGCGGCCGAGTACCGGTCCCAGCATGGGCTAGGCCGATCTGCCCGGCTGGTGGGCGAGCAGGCCAGACAGGCGATGCGGCAAGGCTACGAGCGGCGCAAAGACGAGGCCCTAGCCGATCTTGCAAAGCATCGAGACCCAGACAAAGCCCGGGCCAAAAGCGTGGGGGCGATTCGTGGTGAAGGGTGGCGGCCAGCCGTGGTAGCCAAACGCACCCAGATGAATCAGGCCCGTGCCGGACGCGACCTGACCACCGATGAGGTCTCCCATTTGGGTGATCCGGTGCACGTGCGCGCTTGGACTGGTGCCGCTATCTGGCTGATAGATGAGCGTGGTGTGACGATCCGGGCCATTGCTGAGGCGTCAGACATGCGTCCCGGTACAGCAGAGCAAAGGATACGACGCGGCCGAAAAGAAGACTGGGAGAAGCGAGGCATGTAGACAAAAATTGACCGCCCCGCGTAGGACATTGCACGGGACGGTCTCACTCACGCCCTTGATAGGCAATAACGAGTGTATTGCAGCTTGCTATGCCTGGGTAGGGGTGATGGGTCATTTTCGACATTTTGCCTAAGGCGGATTAAATCATGATGCTGGTATCATAAGGTTATACACAGTATTCTCCACAAGTTATCCACAGCCAGTATTTGACATTGAGGAAGGGGTGTTGATTGTGACGATTCCAGAAAGACTCCGAAACAAAACAGTAGGCCAATTACGTGAGCTAGCTCGCGCCGATGCCAGAGAATTTTTGACTCAGCAAGAGCGTTACGACTACCCATTTGATATGGTCCACCTGGCTCGCGATGCAGGCGCTGAGGTCATGATCTCCCAGTTGGGCGATGATGTTTTCGGCATGATCGAAGGCCATGCGGATGGTGCGACTATTTATGTCGATTCAGACCAACCTCTGAACAGACGCCGTTTCACTCTTGCACATGAGTTGGGGCATATGGTCTCGTATAAAGATGAAGCTGGGACACCAAACTACGTTGATGCCCGAAGCGATGCAGGCTCTGGCACAGCTTCCGAGATCTACGCTAATGAATTCGCTGGTGCAGTTCTTATGCCAGAAACCCTCATGAAACAGTTCATAGATGATGGCATGAATAACTGGGACATTGCTCGTGAACTCAAAGTTTCAACTGCCGCAGTTTCTTACCGGCGTCAGCTTTTAGGGATCTAGCCATTGGCACTGGATCCTGCACATCTGCCTGACGACGCCGTACCCGAAGAAGAAACTCCTAAACAGCGCCGTCGCCCCGCAACAGAAGACGCTAAAGAAGTCCAAGACGAGGCAGAGTTACTCAATCGACAGGTTAACGGGAATGGCATAGCAGGTGATGAGCCGACAGTAAAAATTGTAAATCTCTTTCGGTTCCACCCGTTCGTCAGCTTGTTCGTGCACATAGCAAATATTCGTTATGCTCGGCGAAAGTCGCAACGAAGCAGAGTAGACCAGCTAGTTACTGAATCACAGCGTTTCTATAAGTTTTGCATTGTCTCGGATTTCATTCTGACAGTTATCCTTACTCTTTTACTCGTCGCGGCGGTCGTGCTTGGAATTTACAAGACATTGTTCTCTCCAATAACATGGCCCCCTGCCTAGACGCAAAAAGTCCCGGCCCCACAAGTCGCAATGACTCATGGGGCCGGGGTGTTGATGTCTAGCCCTGGGCACTAAATGCGGTAATAGACGTGCTACAAGCTATTCTACCTCAGCAGAATGTGCGCCGGGACCGCGAGGATGCTCAGAAGCAGAGCGACAATGGCTACTGTTCGACCATCGAATCTGAGGTATGCATTGATCATGTCTACAAGGTGACGGGTCCCTGAGTTCATGATGAGCTCGCCCATCGGATAAATTCGACACAGTGAAAATACTGGTTGCATTCCGGCTCCCAGCCATCTAGGACGCGGCGTAACAGGGACACTTTTGCACCTGGGTCTAGCCAGTAGCGGATGGCCGCGTACTCTTCGCCAGCTTTCACACCGATGTGGTCATCATCGTGCAGCATCTTGACGATGAACTCGGTGCCATTGGACATTGCGGCACTGAGCTCGATGAATCGACGGCTGTGCGGTTGCGGTGCGATATCGCCTGAAGGTATGCGGGTGCAACGATTTCCTCGTTCGGCGTTGCACCAGCGGCATGAAACGTCGAGGACTGTAGGAAGTGCGGACATGGGGTAACCCCTTTCGATGAGATAACAGTTCTGCACTTACCGTGTCCGGCAGAGATTTCCAGAAACACAAAAGCCGCCCCGTAACGTGATACGAGGCGGCCTTTGTGCAGTGGGCTAAGTGGCGTTAGGCTTCTTCGACGTGGTTTCCACGACGCTTCTTGCCTAGGACTAGCCATGCGAACAACGTGATGATACCCGAGGCCAGCGCAATGGTGATACCGGTGATCCAGCCGGATGAGGCATTGACCTGCTCCGGTCCCCGATCTTGTGCTTCGCGGTCATCAGAGTCGTCCGATTCAGTGGTTGGGTCGTCCGTTGTGCTGAACACATCGAGTTCCGAGTCGTCGGTGTCGTCTTCGTCTTCATCGTCTGACTGGGACAGTCGCGACAGCAAGGAGTCCGATGATGCGGAGTCCAGCATGTCGGAGTCGGATGCATCGGTTGCTAGAGGCAATTCATCAGACTGACTTTCCAGCTGGCCAGATGAGCCCATGGCGGTCTGGAGGTCACCGAATGCATCGGTCTCAGTTCCTTCTGATGGGGATGGTTCTTCGTCAGCTTCTTCTTCGTCACCGGCGCTGGTTTCGCCGTCATCGCTGCCATTGCCGGTCGGGTCGGTGTCACCCACTAGGTTGCCGGTTTCCCCATCTTCGAGATCGGAGCCATCCCCTAGACCGTGGTCGTTGCCGTTTCCATCTTCACCGCCACCGGTCTGGTCTTCCCCGCCTTCTTGACCGCCGTCACCTGGGTCTTCAGTTTCTTCACCGTCGCCGGGTGTCTCTCCCCCACCGGTGCCTGGGCCAGTTTCTCCGTCTTCACCGTCGCCGGGTACTTCTGGTTCCGTTGGACTTGGGTCTTCACCGTCACCGGGTCCTGGTTCAGAGGGGTCGGGGTTTTCTGGGTCAACAGGTGGGTCGGTCGGGTCTACTGGGTCTTCGTCCTCACCGTCACCTGGTTCTTCTGGTTCCTCGGTGTCTTCTCCATCATTACCTCCACCTGTTTCTGGCGGCGTGTATCCGACGTTGACACTCTGCGAGCCATCACTGTTGTGAAGGCCGAGATTGTTTGTCAGACTGTAGTCGCCGGCGAAAGGTGCATCAGGGTTGAAGCCGGGAAGTTCGCTGAGATTGATTTCAGCAGTGCCACCCGCGCCACCGATGATCTCAATTGGCCTCCCATCCACCATCAGCTGGTATGTGATGCCTTCTGCGAGGTTGCTAAACGAGACCTTTTTGTTGTCGGGATCGACCTCAGCAACAGCCTCGCCCTTGATAACTTGGGCAGGGATTTCGCCATTGACACTGCCAACGATCATAGTTTGGTGACCGTCACTGGAATCTAATTCGATAAGGTAGGCACGATCTTCGTTGAAGTCACTTGCCGCTAAACGGTACGAGCCATCATCTTGCTCGACCAAGCTCCCGGTGACTTCATCGCCATTAGAGTCGCGGATAGTGATCTCAGACTCTGCGCCCCAGTCGGTTTCGCCGGAGATTTCCAGGTACCACTGGTCACCGTTTTCGGAATCTTCAGGCTGGGAGAAGCTGTTGCCGACAGTAACCTTTTCGCCGCCAGGCAAGGTGACCTCGGTGTTGGTCGGCTCGGGGTCTTCTTCAGGTTCTTCGTCGTCCTCGCCTCCAGTGTCTCCTTCATCCTCTACCGAGTCATCGTTCTCGCCGGGTCCTTTTCCGGGATTGTTTTCGTCGCCGTTGTCGTTACTCTCCTCAGTGGTGTCCCCTTCCGACTTGACCTCTGATGACTGAACAGACATCGTCATCGGCGTTGCAGCCGGTGCAGGCGCTTCTTCCACTGATTCTTCAGCTGGCTCTGAGGCCTCTTCGGCAGGCGCTTCTTCCACGACTGTTTCAGGCATCTCCTCGACTACTGGTACAGGATCAGGTGCTGGTGGCTCGACCGGCTCAGGCGCAGGAGCGTCAACTACTGGCTCAGGTGCAACCGGTGTCTGTTCTTCAACGACAGGCTCTTCGACCACCGGGGCAGGCTGTTCAACAGGCTGCTCGGCCACTGGTTCCGGTGCAGGCTCAGGCTCGGGCGGTGGCAGCGGCTCGGTGTCCTCTGCTGGCGCGACGAACTGCTCTTCGACCGGCTCCACGGCAGTCTCTTCGACGGCGGGTTCGGCGGGGACTTGGGTGCTGGTGCGTTCAGACTCCAGCGACGCAATGTCCTCGGATTGTGCGATCTCGGGGTGTTGGGCGGCTGCGGTCAGTGGGACATTGAAACCGGCGAGCACTGCTGCTGCAAGTACCCGCTTTTTAATGTTTGTGACAGGCATCTAAGCGAGTCCCCCTCCATGGGTTGTTGTAGTTTGGTCTGGCGACCCGGCGTGCGGATAGACGGATATGGACGAGTCGCCGTTCTCTATGACGACCACGGATTCTGTTACACCACGAAGCCGATTCGACTGACGTAGCGCCTGACCATCAACGATGATGACTCGGTTGCCCGACTCTTCAACAAATGGCACAGTATTGACGGCACCCGACAGTTCACGGTCTGCCTCGACTATGAAGTGTCCGGTGGAGATTTCTATTGCGTAGCGACCCATGGTTGCAAGGTCAACACCACGGCCAATGGACCACCCTTCAGCGACATCCACGGGCACCGTAGAGATGGGTTGACCATCCTCTAATGAGTGCGTGGTAGCCAGCCTCACATCTTCCAGGTCCCACAATGCAAGCGAGAGTCCGTGGCCAACCGACAGGTGCCGGATGAACGTCATCTGCTCTAGTGGCGGAGCAAGCTCTATGACTTCGCGTTCTTCGCCATCAAAGTCCACTAGTTCCACCCGAGGGGTGTTGGAAATGGGTTGCAGCAGATGATCCTGATCGGCGCCGGAGAGCATGAGGTTTTCGTCATAAGTGGCATCGACCAGCTTCTCTTCGCCGGGTACCACCGCTTTAGCCGTATAGGACTGGGCATCGACTAACAGCCCGATGTCACCGGATGCCACCAAAGTGAGTTCTTCATCAACATCCCAGGATTCAACGCCGGCACCAGAGATGACAGTGATCTGCGTACCGGTGCGGTAGCCGACTGCTGGATTGCCTTCGGCATCAACCGTTTCGTAGGTCGTCTCGATAGCCTCGTCGATCTCGGTTTCCTCGATAATGTCACCGGTATTGGTGTTTCGCAGCTTCACGGTGTCATCGTGGATTTGCAAGATGCCGGCACGATAGACGCTCATCAGTCTTGCTTCATCGGTATCAAGCTCCCAGACGGGCGCTCCGCTGGCCGAGAATTCGCCAGTTATCTCATTGGTGTCCACCTGTTGGGGTTCTGCAATGAAGCTGGTATCAATGTCATCGGAGACATCAGCAATGCCACGCTCGGCGTTGAATGTGATCAGCCAGTTGACACCAAAAGCGACACCAAAAGCCAAGGCAACCGCGGTCACAGCGCCAATGATTCGATTCTTACGCTTGCTAGACTGCTCGGCATCTTCGATGGTGCCTTCAATATCAATGGAGCCGACATCAAATTCTGTGTCATCGGCGAATTGGCCTTCAAAGGGTTGATCAAATCCTGGCAGGCCAGGGAACTGATCGTCATCCATTGAGTTGAACGGCTCGTCGTCAAAGGGCTGGCCGAACCCCGGCAGGTCATCAGGTTGACTGTGTTGCGCTGAGTCGAACGGAGGGTCCTCAAAAGCATTGTCAGCAGATTGACCGAATGATGGCAGTGCCGGATCATGTTCATCTACCGTGTCATCAAAGGTCTCATCGTCCTCTGTGCCAAAGAAGTCATCCAGCGATGAGTCAACACTAGGCTTGGCGACTGACTTCTCTAATGACACTAGGGCTGCGGTGTCATCGCTAACCGTATAGTCCTCAGTGTTCGGGTCCAACTTGGGCTTTTTACCGAAACGCTTCTTCCTGAGACCTGCATCTTCAAGGATGCTTTCATCGCGACGGAACTCGTCTTGCCAGTCGTCATCCTCTTCTTCGTAGCCAATTCTTTCAGGCTCGGAGGTATCAATGGTGTCCGAGGGGATGGCAAGCTTGGAGAACAGGTCGTCTCCTAGAGTTTCTTCCCGCGGATCATATGCCATCTGAGATTATCCTTACTGATCGGAGGCAGAAAGCTCTTGTGGCTCATCGGTCATTTCGTTGACAAGGTATTCAACGGATGGCTGGTTTGCGTCTTCGACGTAGGCGTAGAACTCACGCAGCACCATGGCAACACTGACGGCTGAGATACCTTCTTGGTCCAGCATGGGGCGCAGTACATGCATCACATCTTTAGCGTCCTGGTCTTCATACACCAGGCCGTCAAAGAGCACCGCGGACAATTTCAGCTGTGCTGCGATGGTTTTCTGGAGCTTGATTTCATCAGCGGTGTTCTCGTATTCGGTCACCGACTCATCGAGCATCTTGGTCAACCCGGTGGCGTTGACGTACCAGCTGGCGCGCAGCATATCTTCGATCTCTTCGATGGCGATGTCCGCGATCCAGTCTTCATCCTGATCATCTGGGCGGTTCAGGTAACCGGTGATGTCAAAAGAATCAAAGATTGGGTCCGAGGCCCCGGCTGACCACTGGTAGAGACGTTGCTGAGTCTCTGGATCGTCAACATCGAGACCCATCAGCTGCAAGACATCAGTGAAGCCATCCACCGGGTCATACATGTTGGCCATGGACAGCTCCCAGGTGATGCGCAGCGACATCGTATCGTTGCAGTAACCTTCTTCGTTGATGCGCCACTCTTGGGGCAGCCAGAACAACGGGTTAGCCCAGGAGGTGGCGTTCATGTGTGAGATTTCGCGGCGGTCTGTAAACCGTGGGATAGGAACCGTGGACAGTCGGGTGGACGACAGTTGATGTGGCTCAAGACCGGTGGCTTCGCAAAAGTCGTAGAAAATCTGTGTGTAGACGGTTACGTCGTCGCTTGGCAGCATCAAGTTATCGCCAGGCATAGTGCCGAGGTGCCGGCGGGGTGTGGCGCTGACCAGGTTGTCTGGTCCAGACTGCACGTTTGGTTCCATGGTTTGGGTGGACCTTTCGCATCATGTTCTTCGTAAGCTTCACCAAGTAACATGCAGGTCTTTTGATTTACAGTCTTCCCGTCCAGAACCAGCCCTAGATGCGGTTCAGATTCTTCGGCCAGGAACTTGGCGGTAACGGCCTTCCGGCGCGACGCCGGGTCAGCAGCATAGCTTCTTCGTGAATCTTGGTGGCATCAACACGACCAGCTGTGGTGAATTTGACTCGGGCAGCAGCGCGGTAGGCCGTTTTGATGAATTCCGGGGTGTACCCGTCGATCCGGTGTACAGCCAGCAGATGGTCAGCGATCTCATTTGTGGCATCGGAGGCTTTGACGGTGGCGGCATCAAAGTGCAGCAGCTTCTCCGATGTCGGCGTCAAGATCATGCCATCGTCGGTTTTGGAGAATTTGACCCGCCGGGTGACCGCCTTTCCGGGGCCGTCGTTGGCCACAATCGTGTGGATTGGCACAATATCGTCGGGCACGATAGCAATCTCGCCCCCGAACAGGATGATCTTGGAGTCACCATAGGGGTATTCACGCTGCGGGATGGGTTCTTTGCCAGCTACGCCGTAGACAGCCTTTTGCAATGCATCAGACCGGGCGAAGAATGGCTTTCCTTTGACCTCCAGCCAGATTTGGAGTTCTGGCAAGTAAAAGTCTGGTAGATACCAAATCTTCGGACTCAGCTGATAGTGGCATGGCTCGTAATCCCAGTTGATGCCCAGCAAGTCCAAGAGGATGGCCCATCGTGCCTCCAATCCAGAGGCAAAGACGCGCCCGGAATAGGAGACTTGCTTTCCTGTTGGTCGAGGTGCACCACGTCCACGCTTGACGCCCTCAGATCGCTTCGGGATGACGGTCACGATGCAGCCTGCAAAACACTGGTGTCCCTGGTGGTTCGTGCCTGTCTGAGGGCTTGGACGAAGACCTCGGGTGGAAAGCACCAGATGTCAGCTGATGAGGCGTGGGATAGGGTGCCGATGCGTTGGTGACGAGGGTGGACTTGGAAGCCTTTTGGCCCGGTGTCGTCGCGGAGCCAGGTCAGCAGATCGGTGACTCGTGCCCAGGAGACTACTGGCTCACCAACGTATGCCGGTAGCGTGTCGGGTAGGCAGCACATGATCCATTCGATGGTTCCCTTCCGGGCGCGCGGGACAGGTACCATACCGATGGCGTAGGGCTTGTCAGCGTAGTCGGCTTGCTCGATGACGGTGGTGGCAGCAGAGCGGATGGCTGCACCGAGGTCTGCCCATGCTTTGACTTGCACGGTGGTATCGGAGAGTAGGTTGAGGTCTCCCCCATCCTCGCGGCGTCCTTCGCCCAGGAGTCGTGCCGGGTTTTTGACATCAACGAGGTCAGCGAAGTGTTCGACGAAGAACTCTACTGCTGCACGTTCATTGCGCGCGCCTTTATTTTTCTGTGGGTTGGCCATTGTCACCCCAAAACAACGGAGTGCGACGTACCCAGACCAGTGTGATCCAAATGGTGCCAAACAAGATGACGACGAGGATGTAGAGCGGGAAGACGATGAGCACCAGGGCGGCAACGGTGAGTGGCTGGTAGAGGTGTATCAGTAGCTTTGGTTGTTTGGTGGTGAAGGCGGCAATAGCCAGAGGTACTGCGGTCAGAAGTATCAGTATCGTCGGCATGAGGGTCGCCATATTTTCAGCGGTATAGAGTCCGCTGAGCCAGCTGAAGACCAGCATGGTGACGAGCATTCCCCAGACGATCGATGCCATGACTGCAATAAGGCGGCGCGTGCCAAGGCTCATGGGTTTGCGTGGCTTTTTGACCTTTGGTGCCTTGGTCTGTTCGGCAGTTTCGTTCATGATGCGACCTCCTGGGGTGCATTATCTGTTGTGGTGAAGACATGGAATTCGTCTGACACCTGGTATTCGTGGATCATGGGTTCAGCCAGTGTGAACATCGTGCGATAAACCTGCATCGGGGTGGCGCCCAGACGGGTCTTTAGCGAGGCGGTGGCTTGGTTCAGTTCATGGAAGTGCTTGCGATACCGCTGCTGGTGTTCAGTGCGCTGAGCTAATGTTTTCTTATGCGCTGCCCCGGTGAGTTGATGTAGCGAAAATTCGGTCTCAATGAAGCCAGTGAGAGACTGACGGATGATGTCACGCTGCTGTTTACTGGTTTTGCCGGCGGCTTGCATCACTCGACCGGTGAAGGCTTTGATTTCCTTTTGTGAGGGGCGTAAGAAGTCAGCGCATCCTGGGATGGCGATCTGCGATGGGGCCAACATCTGAGTTGAGATCAGTCGATGGAGTTGGTCGGGCGTGTAGTCATCCCAAAGAGCCATCATGTCGTGGTCTAGGCGGTCTTTGGGCACAGGGCGACCTAGGACGATGTACAGCTGGTATCGGGCTGCCTGGTACGCGCTGATGGGGTCGTTGTTGAGCTTGGTGACGATGCGTTGACGGGTCCGCGGGTCGGGTCGGATGACATCTGGCAGGCCGTAAATGACGCGCAATGCAACAGCTGACCGTGCAGGGTTCAGTTTCTTGCGGGTGCTGGTGGCTTCTTCAAGCCAGGCATAGACCTCTCGGTGGATGGCTGATGAGGTAAGCGTCGTGGAGTCTGAACCGTAGATGTCTGTAGTGGACATGAAGTGTGGGTCGGTGGCATCTTCTCTGACCGTTCGGGTGGCGTTTGAGAAAATCCAGTTGGCTCCTGATTTCAGGAATCGTTCTGCCCACCCTGTCGCCGATGCGCTGGTGAATGTCAGTAGATCAACCCCGGTGCCGTCATCTGTTAGTACCTTGGATTTGAGTCGCCTTTCGCACTCTGATCGCACTGCGTCCAGCATGACTTCACCAGATGCAGGCATCCGTCGCCGACACAGATCAACCATGGCAGTGATGGCTTGCGACCCCATCAGGCACGAGAGGATTTGAGATCGACCATGGGACTCTGACTGTTCACCTATCAGGACGTTTCGCGCGACCTGGGACACAATGTCGTCCACAGTGGATGGAGTGGTGGGTTTTTGTCGGACAGAATTCTTGGAGATGACTGTCATAGGACACCACCTTTGTCAGCGCAGTAAGTTCTCATGCACTGACAGTGTCCGGCAGGCTTCTGCGCCGGCTCAGATAGTCACCGGTTTGGGTGATCTTTGGCGGAAGCATCCGACGGGTTGATGGCATACTGGTGGGCTGATAAGCCGACGATTGCGGCCAAGGCAAGCAACGCTGTGCCAACCGATGGAAGGTTGTTCATTGACTTCCTCTCCCGTCTGAAGACTGGGAGATTCCTGTTCCATTACGCAGTTTGGGGTGCGTGCTGGGAGGGGGTTACTGCTTCGTAGGGGCTGCCGTCACCGGGGTGCGGTCTTATGCATCCTCCACAGTCGTTTGCGATCTCCGACAGTCCAGCGGCGATCATAATGTTCTTAGCGGCGTTGATATCTCGGTCATGGACGGTGCCACATGCTGAGCAGGCCCAGGAGCGGATATGCAATGGCTTTTTGCCATCCTTATGCCCACAGGTGCTACAGAGCTGGGTGGATGGGTAAAACCGGTCGATGACATGCACCTGCCGTCCAGCTTCATTAGCTTTTTCACGGATCAGACGCTGCAACATGCCCCATCCGACATCGCTGATGGCTTTGGCCAACCGACGGTTTGTGATCAGTCCTGCAACATGGAGGTCTTCGACAGCTAGTGCTTGGGTTTCGTCTACCAGCTGGCGTGCGACCTTGTGATGATAATCCTTCCTGGCATGAGCAACCTTGCGGTGCTGTTTGGCGACTTTGACTCGTGCTTTGTTCCGGTTGGCTGAGCCCTTGGCACGACGCGACAGTGATCGTTGGAGTCTGCCGAGTTTGCGCTGGGCACGTTTCAACATACGCGGATTAGCGACTTTACGAGCATCTCCGGTATCGGTGGTGATGATGGCCAGGTCAGTAATGCCCAAATCGACCCCGGCAGCCTGATATGTCGGTGCCAGTGCAGGCTTGGGTGCAACCTCTACAACGAAGCTTGCCTCATAGGTGCCATCCGCCCACTGGGTGATCGTTACCGACGACGGTTCCGAGGGCAGCACTCTAGTCATCCGGGTTTTGATAGGTGGCATTTTGGGCAGCTTCAGCCACCCCCACTTCTGACCCGGCACATGCTCCAGCCGGAAATTCGCATTGCGAGTGAACCGGATTTTGTGGGTGGTCTGGCGTTTGGACTTCAACCGCGGTGGGCGCATCTTTGGACCTTTGCGCTTGCCCGATACCGAGGCAAAGAAATTGGCGAATCCCTGCTGGGCATCACGCACCGATTGTTGCAGCATCACCGCCGATACTTCGGCCAGATAGGTGCGATCCCCACCGGGCTGCTTTGCATCCACCAGCACTTTGCGAGCCGTGACATCCGAATCCTCTGCCAGGTTTTCACCGGCCTCAAACAGTGCATTGCGACGAGCCACATAATCGTTATACACCGCTCGGGCGCACCCAAAAGACCGCGCCAGCACCTGCTGCTGATCAACGGTCGGATACACCCGATAGGCAAAACGTTTCTTCTTCATCACTATGACAGTGTCCGGCGCGTCAGCAACACTAGGCCGACAGGCAATTCACCACCCCACTAAAGTGAGGAGCACTCTCGCCGGGGTCCGGTAGGATGGCGAGCACCGTGGTATCAGCGGTTTTCTCGCGCAAGAAGAAGCTAGCGATCAGCACAATAATCCCGCCTGACAGTGCGAAGGTTGTAGCAGTGCGGGGATTGCCTTGGACACCATCGGCAAAGATCAGCATCGACATGCCCAGCGAATTAAAGAACGCCAAGAGTGCCGCGAAGATGGGGTGGTTCAGCGATATTGCGATCAGCAGTAAGGTCGCGGACAGACTGCCGATCAGCAACCATCGTCCATAGTTGCGCATGGTTTTCCACAAATCTTCTTCTAGGCTCATATCTGCACAGTGTCCGGTCGGTGCACCTTACCGGTCTTTGATGTCGCCTAGATGGTTGTATCGTTCGGGAACGTTGCCGAATTTGTGGGGTCGAGAAGTGGAGTTTCTGGTGGCATGGTCCCAGTCTTCGGCCTGCTGCAAGATCAGTTCCATGCGGTGGTTCGGGTCCATATTGCGGTTGGAGTTGATCGTGTCGATCACGAAGAGTTTACTGTTCGAGTTCGAGGTCACCTTTGCCGGGTCTAGACCGCCAAGGATACGATATTCGTCGCCGGTGTCCAACAGTTTTTCAACCTGGTCTTCCAGGTCTTTCCGAGATATACCACCTGGGTCTTTGGTGGTGTCGATGGTGACGTTACCGCCGTACTCGTAGCTGATGTCTGCCCCGGCAAGAGCGTTGAATGAGAGGTCGGCATCCATGACATCGTCGATGACAACGTCCTCTTCGGAACTGGTGGGCTGGTATCCACCTAAAAACTCTGGTTCGGAGGTCACGTAGAAGCTGCCCGGTGCGTCGTAGTCGTGCTCGAATGCCTCGGCGACCTCGACCTGTTTCACCCCTTTTGCACGGAGCTCGTCGTGGAGGTCGTGGACTTCCAGTAGCTCCAGCACCCGTTCCTTGCTTTGCAGACCTTGACGTTCGACGGCGAGATTCTTTGCTAAGGCTCTCCGCTGCTTATCGGCGTACTTCTGTTGCATGTTGGGACCGAGGTTTACATCGGACTCTGAATGGGTTTTGGTTGTGTACTTGCCGTCATTGGTGCGATTGGACTGCTGGGCTTGCTGCGCGGAGGTCAGTGGTGTCGTCATGCACTGTTGGTGTCCGGTGCGTTATGGGCAGCAAAATACCGCCCGAGGACACTATTCCCGGGGCGATAGAGTGGTTGGTGGCGCCTATCAGCTGTTCGTTGCCGACAAGGTGCGCCGCCTAGTCATCAGAGCGCTGCACACGACGGTGCTTTTCCAACAGGTCGGCAATATCATGCGTGAGTTCATTGAGGCGGTAGTCATCGTCCTCGGTGTCGGCAACCCAGCCCATTTCAGACAACGACGCGGCGATCTTGTCGTTGAGCGCAGTGAGCTGCTCGGGGTCCATGTTGTGTGCTGGACCGTCCTGGTGGGCGTTGATGGCTCGGGCTTGGTCTTCTAGCTCTGCTCGACTGATGCCGCCGGGATCGCTTGTGACATCGAGGACGACGTAGCCCATCAGAGCTTGGCCTGAAGTGTCTGCTCGACGTAGGGCCTGCCATGGGATGCCGGATTCGATCACTGCGCCTTCCATCAGCAGCAGGTCTGGGTCCTCATGGTCGGTATCAATATGTCGAATTTCGTAGTGTGGTCCGTCGTCGCGGGTCAACTCCACTTTATGAACGCCTCGGTCGCGGAGCTTGTCGTAGAGATCATGGACTTCCAGCAGGTCTGCCACGTGTTGAGAGGCGTCTAATGATTCGCGGCCTTTTGATATGTGCTCGTTGAGTCGGTAGCGCTGCTGGGAGACGGCCTGGCGGTCGCTCAGCATGTCATCTCGGAGCACATCGAGTGTATCTGCAACGGTTGCACGGAAGGCGTCTTGGCTGTGTTTGTCGTCGTCAAATCCTCCAAAGAGTCGTGGTTCCTCGCTGTGCTGGTGTAGCGCTGTTGCCGAGGTAAGTCGGGCATCTTTGGCTTCGGCGCCGTACCGCTCGTGATAGTGACGGTTCCAGACCATAACCTTATTCTCGTCATCACCCGGTTTGGTTCTGAAGGTGGTTTGGGTAATCAACGATCCATCATCCTCATTGATGGAGACGGTGTCGGTCAGCGCAGCCGGCCAGTTAGCGTTTTCCACAATGGACTGGTGGTATCTTCCAACCTCAGAGACCCACTGAGAGATTCCCGGTGTGCCTTCTGGCAACAGTGCCCCCTGGGCTTCGGAGTGCTGCTTGTGATCGTATTGCCCCGATGTTCGTCGGTTACGCTGTTGGGCCTGTTGTGCGGAGGTCAGTGGCTGTGTCATGAAGAGTTAGTGTCCGGTGGCTCATTGCAGTATCGCAACGGGGTCGATAAGTTCACCGCGGTGTAGCTGTGCTTCGGAGTTTATGATGTAGTCGCCCACTGGGTAACTGGGGTTCTCAGATGCAACGATGATGGTCGCGAACGACCCTTCGCCCCGATTTTCCTTGACGGTGACGATCATAGGTTGTTGACCTACCGGCAATGCGATGATCATGCCGCGCTGGACGAAGGGGATGGTCACTGGAAGTTTGGACAGTTCGTGGTTCATCGACCCCTCTGACGCTGAAGCTAAGTATGCCTGCTCTTCATCTTTGGATACGATGCCGGGGAGGTCAAGTTTTGCGAAGTCCATAGTTGATCCAATCCGTTGTCTATTCTGCCTTTACATTTACTGTGTCCGGCACAGGGGCGTGCCAAAGCCCCCGAAAGAGCATGTCTTCCGGGGGCTATCTCACCTCAGAGGTTAGGAGTTCTGAGTGTTGTTGCGGCGCTGGTTTGCATAGACCGCACCTGCACCGGCTAGTGCCAGCAACATGCCGGCAGCGAGCATGGCGGTGTTGTCTGCACCGGTGTCAGCTAATGCTGAAGCATCTTCCTGGGCAGCTGTCTCATCATCGGTGTTCTCATCTTCGGTGACAATGCTGTCATCGCTGAGGTCTTCTTCTGCAACGAAGCCGTCATCCTGATTGTCCTCGAAGAATGCTTCGTAGGAGCTTGTGACATCGTCGGTCATATTCGCATCGAAAATATCTTCTTCTACGGCGTCTTCATCAGTTTCCTTGCCGGTCTCGATGGTGTCGAGTCCGAATCCGACCATTTGCAGCGTTGGGGTGACGCCTTCGACGGTGTCTTCGGTTCCATCGGTGAGGTCGATTACAACATCAATGGTGTTGTCCTCTTCGATCTCATCGGCTGGCTCTTCTTCGACCTCTGGGGTTTCAGTTTCGCCGGACTCTTCGGATTCGTCTTCGCCGTTGTTACCATCGCCGGGTTTTTCGGTATCTTCACCGTCACCAGGAGTTTCTGGTTCTTCTGGCTGCTCGGGTTCGGTGACCTCTGGATCGGTGGTCTCGTCTTCGCCGTCGTTACCATCGCCGGGTTTTTCGGTATCTTCACCGTCACCAGGAGTTTCTGGTTCTTCTGGCTGCTCGGGTTCGGTGACCTCTGGATCGGTGGTCTCGTCT